>JALURJ010000230.1 GCA_027016915.1 Desulfurococcales archaeon
TCCCAGGCCCCGGCGCCGGAGGCCTGGGACCCGGCATGGCCGGGGCCTTCTCTAGGGGGAGGGGTATAGGCGCTTCTAGGATGGGCCGTGTGGGAGCTGGTGCAGCCGGGGCTACAGCCCTTGGCGGGCTACCCGGGCCCGGCGTGGCTGGCGGGTTGGAGGGTATGAGACCCGCTCCCAGGGGGGAGTACTGGGGTGTTAGACTCTACGTTCCAGGCGATAGCCTTAGGGATATACACTGGAAGAAGAGCGTAAGCAGGGGATCCCTCCACGTCAAGGAGTATAGGGGAGGGGAGAGTGGGGGATCCGCTGGCGGCCGGGCAGCGCTGATAGTGGATCTCATATCCTCGAGTCCGAGGGAGCTCGATAGGCTGGCGCTGACTGTATACGCGGCTATACTGGGGTTCACGGGGAGGGGCGAGGTGACCCTATACCTCAGGCTACCCGAGGGCTCCGAGTACCTGGTTAGGGGGAGAACGGTTGAGATCCTAGGGCTCTGGCAGGATCTCCTGCGCTCGGGGGCCCTCTACACGCCCTATAACTATGAATCCCCCGGGGAGCCAGTGGCCCTAGACCAGGTTGACCCCGAGGCCCCCGGCCCCGCGAAGGCCCTGCTAGCTAGCCTGGAACACTGGGCATCCCACCTCATAGCAGCTCTTAGGGAGGCTGGTCTGGGTAGGGGCGCCCCAGTAACCGTTATACACGGCCGCCCAACGGCTACCCTATACGCCTACCTTAGGAGGAGGTTCGAGGCCGAGAAATACAGGGTCTTAGAGCCCAGGCCCCCTAAGCCTGGCGAGCTGGCTAGGAGGGCTAGGAGGATCCTCGCCGAAGCCTAGCCGTTACTTAACTTGCTAGTGTGGTGCACGCAGGAGGGCTTTACCTGCTAGCCCCGCCGGGCCTGCCTCTCGGGTTGCTGGCCCGCTGTATGGCCTGTTGTCTTTCCCTTAGTATGGAGTACTTCCTATACGCTGCTATGACTAGGAGTGTGGATATGTAGAGGGAGCTGGCCGCCACGTAGGGTGTGAGCCTTATCCCCCAGGGTGTGTAGTTGAGCACCAGGCCTATCAGGGGTACGACGGCCAGTGAGAGGCCTATGGAGAGAGCGAGCCTCTCGAGCGGGCTAAGCTGGCCCTCCTCAGGGTATAACGCCTCTATCAAGCTGTACCCCGGTAGGAAGAGGACGTACATGGCCCCAAGTAGGTACCTGATGGGGAGGATCCCGGGGAACACCCTGCTTAGGGGTATCACTAGGAGTGTGGATATGAGGAGCGCTAGGGCCGTGTATAGCCAGAGGGAGTATGCGGGCCGGACTAGGTAGCCTGGGAAGGTCTTGGGGGGCCTGGGGTCCACGAGCGCTATTTTACCCTCGGCCACCTCACTATATATCTCCTCGAGGGCCCTGCTCAAGCCCCTAGTCCTAGCCCTCTCCCGCACGACCTCATAGAGCCTCCTACCCAAGCCTAGCCCTCACCCCACGGGCACGGGGGGCTTGACTGGCTTGACGTATAGGTGCACCCACCTACCCGTA
Organism: Desulfurococcales archaeon; assembly: GCA_027016915.1. Lineage (GTDB taxonomy): Archaea > Thermoproteota > Thermoprotei_A > Sulfolobales > WAQK01 > WAQK01. The sequence goes on from JALURJ010000230.1 coordinate 1,532, forward strand.
TAGACCCACTCCCCACGCTCGGCGTCGTAGTTCCATAGCTCGAATATCAGTGCAACTCTATCCCTGCCGGCATAGGCTTCCGGGGGCTTGAAGGGCACCTCCACCAGGAACGTGGTGTTGCCCCCATGTTCTAGTACGCCCCTCCACTCCATGACGGCCTGCTCGGGGGAGGGCGTGGTGTTAGTGGGTAACGTGGTATTCAAGCCGATCTTATATACTACCTTATAATATATAGGGTGGCCCATATAATTTGACACGAATATGCATAACGTGGCATTCCCCCCTACGACGAGCTCGCTCGGGTAGTAGCCTATCTTGCAGGACTCATCGAGCAGCCCTATGGCTTCGAAGGGCTCCGTGACCTCGGGCCTCAGGAGGCTCGCCGCAGCGAATACGCTCGCCACCACAGCTAAGGCCACGATAACCGCCTGAACCTCGCTATCCATAATCAATCCTTCCCAGCCTCCACGACCCAATCCCTCCTAGCCCTATACCATAGCAGCAGGTACACCCTGGGGAGAGCGATGTACACCACAACCGGCACGAGTAGTAGGAGAGCAGCCTCCGCGTACTTCTTAATAGCCAGCATGGTCTCCGCGCCCTCCGTCTCCTCCATGAGCTGTGAGACCCGGGACTCCAGCCTCGAGAGCTCCTCGTAAGCCCCGCTCCAGTCCCCCCTCTCAGCTAGTGATATGGCCCTGTTCAGCTCCGCGACAAGCCCGCTCACATCAACCCCCCTCTCGCGTAGAACCCCTAAATCCTCGACTAGCCTGGATACCCTCTCATCGAAGGAGGCCCACTCGGAGCCGCTGGAGTACACCTGGACCACCAGATAGGCTAGGACCACTAAAACAAGCACGCCAAGAGCTACACGCCGGGGCATCACGGCTCCACCAGCTGGAGCAATTCCTGTAATACCATAGTCTGTATACCCGCTAATGCCGTAGACCCAGTACACCTTAAAGGAGGCACTAGGCCCTATAGCAGCCAGGCGAGTAGTTACCTTGAGGCATCGATGGGATCCCGGCAAGCTTAGATCCTACCCCTCCAAGCTACCACGACATCGACTCTAGATTAAGAGGGGCTAGGCTGATATATTAGTGTTTGTTACCAAGACCGGGTATAACAGAGTGTCCAAAGTCTAATTCTGGATGTTGGATCGTGGCCCACGTGGTAGGCGCTGTAGAGCCTATAGTACAGCATCCTAAGGCTTGTAGAGTCTTAAAATAGCTGCCAGCACCATCGATAATAGCATAACCTCCAGGGGCTACGATGTTCTACTAAATTCTACTAAATAGTCGCTACCAGTAGTAGTGCCGGGAGCCATATGACTAGCGGGATCCTAGGAGTACGTAGTGATACTTGTATATATCGTAGACTCTGACTCTATAATGGCGTGATAGCATCTTTACGGCCTCCTCCTCGGGGATCCTTTCGTGTAAAGGTGGGCCCCAGGGCGTCTCTATCCTTCTCCAGTCTATAACTAGGATATTCCTAGCTCTCCCTGCTGCTTCCCCGATGAAGGGGTCTGGATCCGGGAGCTCATGTAGCACGTTAGCTAGTAGAAGCAGGTCTGCCTCAATGTCAGGTATCCTATCCCCACCAATCAGCTCCACATTACTTATACCAGCCGCTCTAAGCTTCTCCCCTAGGAGCTCTAGCATCCTCGGGTTGACGTCGACGGCGTAAACCCTCTCAAATAGCCTGGAGAGTGGTATGGTGTAATACCCAGTCCCAGCGCCGAAGTCTATGGCAACCCTTCTCACAGGGATTTCCCTGGTGATCAGGTCTATTACAGGCTCGACTGGCTGGATCGATCTCCTCCACTCCGAGTCCAGGATCGAGGGGTCATGGTGGAAGTAGTGCCTCCGCCTATGTCGTCCCTCCTCCAAGTCAGATGGCACCCAATATATTAAACACCCTAATAAGCTATTAATAACAGTAATTACATATAACACGCTCATTAATGGCTTCTCTAGCCGTAGAGGTGTAGCCAATGCCATGGTATACGGTTGATGTAAATGTTATCACACTAAGTATACATTAAGCTGGAAAAGCTACGTGAAGGCCTCTGGTTACCGAGGGAAGCCTCTATGCTTGGTGTGATCCCGCTAGCCGCCTGCGGTCCTCCTACTTACCGATACCAAGGATTAGGGATTATAGAGACCGTGATGGAGTCGCTAACGGTTTTACCTCCGGCTATTAACACTACGGGCGTAGCGGGAGCCTTGGGACAGGAGGAGGTACTAGGTACTGTTAATAGTGATGAAGGTGATCTTCGAGTGGGAATACCCACAAACTAATCCCTAGTAGACATCACGTCATCCGACTATCGCTGGGGCCTAGGTGGCGTGTTCGCATCCAGAGGCTGTCCCATATGTCTGTTTAAGGCTCCGGGGTTCATGAGCGTATAGTGGTGGTGTTCTAGGTTCTTATGGAGGAATGTATTAAACGTATTAATGTATAGGTTCGCATTACTTGGGGCATCGAAGCGTATGTAATCCGTATGGCCGTGGGTCTTCGTCTTGTGTAGCGGTTAAGGGTAGGGGCTACCAGCTGTCATGCTGGCTACCCTAGTAGGATGGCGTTTAGGGTGGGTGGCCTTAGTTGAAGAGACTCGCTGTAATGCTCACATTGGCTCTAATAGCGTTTATAGGGCCTTTTGGGGGGAACATGATCTTCCCTATGTTTGGCTCTCTCAGAGGGGATCTAGGGGCCTCCACGTTCCTACTAGGCTTGACTGTTACCGCCTATATGATCCCCTTCGGTTTCATGCAGCTATTCTCGGGAGCGCTTAGTGATGTAGTCATAGGCAGGAGGGCGGCGATCCTGGCAGGCTTGACCGTCTATGGTATTGGAGGCCTGGGCTCGGCCCTCGCCCCAGATATGAGGGTGCTACTGGGGTTTAGGGCTGTGCAGGGTTTCGGGAACGCTTTCACAACTCCTATAGCTATGGCTGTTGCGGGTGAAGCCTTCCCGGGTGAGGTCCGCGGTAGGATCATGGGCGTTCTATCCACAGCCTCGACTCTAGGAGTGACTCTTGGCCCGGTGGCTGGGGGCTTCTTCTCAGCGGTATCCTGGAGGCTGGGCTTCGCCTCCACATCGGTACTAGCCGTGATCGCCGCCATCCTAGTAGCCGTCGCCCTACCAGCCACGGGCCAGGGTAGCGCCTCCCCCGGACGCGGGGAGGCATTTAACGTCGTCGGGCAGGCCATCAAGCACCACGGCGTCCTGGCCGTGAGCCTCTCAGCACTACTCGTATTCGCCGCGCGCACGGGGCTCCTGACCTATCTCTCCGACCTACTCTCACTCCCACCCTACGGGCTCAGCGAGCCCGAGATAGGGGGTCTCCTCATGCTCGTAGGCCTCGGGGGGATCGCCGCAGGGCCTTTGTGGGGCCTTCTAACCGATAAGCTGGGTAGGAGTGTATCCCTGTACCTGGCGTTAGGGATGCAGGTGCCGGTGCTGGTAGCCTTCGTTATGGGTTCATGGTATAGGCTCCTACCCGTACTCCTAGTGCTATACGGGTTCGCGATGGCGGCATCCACGGTATCCCTAGTAACACTCGCCGTTGAAGCCCTCCCACGGCTCAGAGCGACAGCATCCTCGTTATACGGGTCATTCAGGTTCCTGGGATACGCTATAGCGCCGCCGCTATTCTACGAAACCTACATTGGATCCTCGATAACGGGAGTAGCACTGCAAGCGCTGGCGATGGTGCTTGCAGCAGCTCTAGTATACCGTACATTGACTAGGAGAGGAGGCCGCCACCAAGGAGTTATGATCGTTTCCCGTCCTAGGTCACTGAGGGTTCCGCCGGGGCGGGTTGCACATCTACTCTACGCTTCATTGTGGTCACCAATATAGGATAAGGCTAACTCGGATTCATATCCAGTTAGCGCCTGTGACCACCTTGATACACGCTAGGGATGCTTGTATCGCCTTAGACACCTAAGGCTGGATCCCCGCGAGGAATTTAGTGGCAGTTACATGTTGGAGTGCTGCGCTCGCCTATTGGAAAGGGCGTCCTAACAGAGCGCTGCTAGGAGCCTACGACTATCAGGATTCTATTCCTAGCGTCGAGTATGAATACCGTGTCGGCATAGGCGTGGGAGAGGCTCCTGGGGCCTTCGCCTAGTAGGCCTAGGATCTTCAGTGGCAGAGTGAATGGCAGCGTGATTATCTGCCCCAGCACATAGCCTATTCCCATGGGGCCTAGGTCGGCGTAATCCTTAATCTCCTGTGACCCGACACGCACGTACTTTATGTATCTCCTGGACTCATGTAGCCATATGGTGTCGTCGCTGGCCCCCAGTACTCCGCTGACGTCAGCGCTAATTGACCAGGTGACCCTTCCTCCCCTGAGCTCCTCTACCACCAGCGGGCCTGTGCTCTTGTAAGCGTAGACTATTCGGTCGCCCCTAGCCATTAGCATGTAGATGTTAGCCTTCCAGACCGGCACCTCCCTCTCGAGGGCTTGCACACTCATGTCGGATAGGCGTATAACGTGTATGTAGAGCTTGCCCACAGTACTATTAGGGGCGACCCTAGCCATACTCAGTATGATGGCGTGGCTCTCCGTCACAACGGCCTGACTGGTGACCTCGAGCATACCCTCATGCCTAATGGTAGCGGCTTCAACGTAGCTCTCCTCCACGCCCTCGCTTGAGGCCCTTAGTATCAGGTATACGGGCCTCGACTCGTTGCCTGTAGTATACGTGTCAGCCAGTACAGCGTATAGGACCCCGTCGCCAGCCCTAGCAGCTAGGATCGTGCCGCTAAACCTCCTGCCAGCGGCCTGGTCTCCAAATACGTAGCTTGGCGTATAGTTGTGGGCCCATACAATGCTACCCTCTACTATATTGTATGCCGTTACATTATAGGATCCCATGGAGTATACTAGACCTCCTATGTAGTATACTACGCCATCCTTGAGCGCCGCAACCTCATAGGCATTCACGGTGCTCTTATATATCACCCCGGCACTAGTGTCCACAGCGTATACCACGGGATAGCCGGGCCCCTCCCCCGGACAGTACCTCGATACATACGCGTATCTACCATCATACCCCAGGAGCCTATACTCCGGCGTGGTCCTCTTCAGGCCGAATATAGTCCTCTTCTCGCACTGGACACTCTCAGGCGGCGATATAGGCATGGATTCCAGCTCAACAGTGGACTTCATGCTCAGCGTTTTTAGGTCTAGCACATGGAGAAGCACTTTCGTGTAGTTCACGCCCCCCTCCATATACCTATCAGTGTAGTTCATGAAGACAAGCTTATCCCCCACGAACAGCGCCGATATAATGGATGAGTTGGGCGATAACTGAACCCTCTTTACAGGCGCTAGTGCGGTTTGAGCGGGTGTCGTGGTGCTAGTGTACGAGGGCGTAAATGTCGGTTGCACTCCCCTCCCGCTCCACCTTGAGACTACAGCAGCTGAGGCGGCGACAACCAGGAGCGCTACCAGCACGAGAGCAGCTCTCCTGGCCACCTCCCTCACCCCGGGTCAATCATTATAATTACCATAGCGTGGAAACTTAGTCTAAATACACGGGTAGCACGCCTAATAAACTTCTAGTATATAGAACCCGATATGTAATATGCAAGAGAAGCATGTGGCCGTATAACGGCTAAGTCCTTAGTCAACAGAACATGAGGCACTCATAGGATCGTTTACTCGATCCACGGGAAGGTGTAATGTAGCATCAAACTTTAATAAACAACCTGACACTGCAGATTGATGATAGCGCAGCTTAGAGGGTTTAATAGGTTTAAAAGCTTAGAGGCTCTAGCCACTGTGTTAGAATTGGGGATTCAAGTTGTTTAAAGCTATTAGAGTCAGGTATGAGAAGGGTGTCTTGAAGCCTTTGGAGCCTGTGGAGCTAAGGGAGGGAGAAGAGGTTCTTGTATGGATCGAGGGCCTTGAGAAGAGGAGAGAGGTAGTCGAGGAATTCTACGGGAAGCGTGGTCCTGCTCCTAAAGAGCTCCTGGATGAATTTATGTTAGAGGCCGAGGCTCAATGATCCTGCTTGATAGTAACGCTATAGTCTATAATCTTCACCGCGTGGAGCCATATGCCTCGAGAGTGAAGAGAATATTTATTGAAGGAAGGGATCTCGCTATTACCCTCCGTATCATAGACGAGGGGGTCTTCACCCCCATAAGGCTTGAAGCTTGGAGAAGATAATGGCATTAAAGGGCTAGACCAGCTCCGGGACCATATAAGGAAACACGGGCTAGATAGTTTCAATAATGCTATTAGTGATGTAGAAAGCTAATAGAGAGGCTGGGAATACATCGTTCTAGAGGATAAAGGTAACCTTAAAGGACATAGTTGATACCATAAAGAAGTACAACCTCTTACCCGGGGACGCATCGATAGCAATAACAGCTAGGCACTACGGTATAGATGCTATTCTAATATTCGACAAGGAATTCAAACAGGTACCATAGCTGAGGGTCATTTCATAAAAGTTAACATCAACAATAATTAACTATCCTTACGCAATCCCGTATGTATACTAGCTAGCTATGGATCTGCAAGAATGCACTGAAGCTATGGCAAATCCTGGCGGTCAAGGTATTCTCCATGGGCTTATTTACTGTAGTTAGGAGTGCCTGGCAGCTGCTAGGAGAACCTTAGTGAACACATTTGCCGTGAATACAGTACGTGAAGCCATACAATAACGCAATTTCTTCCCTTTATACGGCGCGGATCCTAGAGCAGGAGACTCGAGACCTCTTAATACTAGCAGGACCCATTACGGCACATCTAAAAACTAAACTTCCATATACTATCTGTAGGACTCCTTATGTCCCAGTAGTCCGAATCAATACTACCCGTCATTACGTCCTTACATGCTTAGCAGGGATTTCGTAGCCTCCTTCACAGTGTCTATTATCTCGCCTAGCCTCAACGTGCTGGTCAGGTGTAGTACTGCAACTGAGGCCGGGGCAGCTGATAGAGAGCCTAGTGATGGCGGGATCCTCGACACCATGGGAGCCAACACTGCCAGTGTGTGGAGTGACCAGGTTCACTAGTAGCGCTTTGCAGGCTCTGAGGCTCTTAGCGGCTAGTGGTATGGGCGCTACGGTCGATGCCAGGTAAGCTACAGCCGCCGCACACACCGGCAAGCTTGGTGAGCGAAGGAAGCAGTGAAAGTAGCGTGGCGAGCCTAGCCAGCCCTATAACAGCTATCGGCCTGGGCTCTCCCTCCTTGTTGTACCTGGTTATAGCGGCTGTCGGGAAGGGGCCTACTATACGGGGTCATCCATGATGCCTGCTTGTGCGTCGAACAATTAGCCCACTAAGCTCTTCCTTATGGCTACTCGAGATATATAAGCGGAGCGACAGCTTCAGCATAAGGGATTGCCCTATCTATGTTAATGTACCCCCCAACCTTTCCCGCTGGCTCTGCAGAGAACCTCTACTGCCCCCTTATACTCCTCGAGGAATATAGGAGGGCTACACTCTTCGAGGACCTCTCTGGGTCCAGGCATCTTTACTCTCAGCATCTCTCCGGCTATCCCAGTGACTTCCTCTAATAGCTCTAGACTGATAGCTTCGGAGGCCCCGCAATCCCTCCTGGTCCGTCTTAGCTTCTCTAAAACCTTCCTTCCAGGGGAGTCCAGATGCCTCTCCACTTCCCTATCATACACGGGGAACGCCTCTGCTGGCATCCCCTCGGCTACAGCCGTAGCCCTTACGGCGTGTCTCAGCGCGTGATGAGCGTGTGAAACCGCCCTATCATGGTCCCCTAGCAGGTGGCTCTCGAGGGCCAGTGACAGCGCGCCATACACGGAGATTCTCTCATGTTTTATGGTGAGGCTCGTAACGCTAGGCTTAAGCCTTTCCCATAACCCCTTGAGGTACCCGTCGTCGTATAACACGAGCGGAGCTCTATAGACGTGTAGCGCCAGCGGTACTCCACGTGAGGCTAAGGCCCTGAATTCCCGGGGCTCGTATATGGCTACTGATATAGGATACGGATCCTCGTACTCGAGGGTCCTCCTCTTAGAACCCTCAGCTATCACGAGTAAGTCGACGTCGCTACTACACGGTATGAAGTCCTCCTTTCGAGCGATGGACCCAAACGCTACTACCGAGCGCACGCCCCCGAGGCTTCGATCCCCTAGTAGGGCCTCTGTTAGGCCCTCGAGTATTACTAGGAGTTCATCCAAGCCCTTGACGGGGCACTTGCATGGCAAGAAGGCGCACCATCCCTACTTCACGGCTTCTCTG
>JALURJ010000231.1 GCA_027016915.1 Desulfurococcales archaeon
GTTCAGGATCCTGGGGGAGTGGGTGGAGGGCCTGGTCCTGGCCCCGGCTGGCAGGGAGGTTATGGGTTTCCTGGAGAAGGCTTTGGGTGAGAAGGAGAGGTTTCTGGGAGGCTAGTGTCAGCGGCCGGCTAAGGCCCCGGCCCTCCTCTCTATGTATTCGAGAACCCTTTGGTGCAGTATTTGGAGGAGCCTCCTCCTGTCCTCCATGAGGACTATGTCGCTGTAGCCTTGCACTACCAGGTGGTGGGCGAAGGGGCTTGGCACCGTGTTGGGCCCTATTGCCCTAGCCTCGACCTCACCCTTATGGATCCACTCTAGGACTTTTCGGGCGCCCTCCAGGTTCATGTGATCCTCGAAGATCTCCCTATAGGTCTCCTCCAGCACCGGGAACCTGTCCATCCTCATGACCACCCTCAGTAGGGTTTGGGCGCTCAGCTGGAGCTTGTGGGGGCTCTTCTCCCACTCCTTGTAGCGGCGCAGGATCATGAAGCTTCTCTGGGCCACGTGCCTGAATATCCTGCGCATCATCTCCGTGTTCCTAACCGCCCGCCTCAGCACGTGCTCCAAGTTCTCCGGGGTGAGCCTGTAGGCCAGCTCCACGGGGTCGGGGAGGGCGGCGCCGCGAGGGAGGGTCAGCATGAAGCCGTTGTCGGAAACCGTGACCCTCACGGCGGAGCCTGTCTCCTCCGCCAGGAGGTACGCATAGGCCCTGGAGAGGGCGTCGTTGGTCCTCCTCCCGTAGAGGGTGTGAAACACGATGTTGCTGCCCACATCGTCGCGGAAAACCTCGATGAGGAGCAGCTTGTCCGAGGGCATTAGGCCTCCGGTGAAGGCCAGCTGCTCCCAGAAGTACTGGTAGATGTTCCGGGCAGCGTCGGGGTCGAGGCGGTACTCCCTGGCAAGCCACTCCACCACCTTGTCGGGCGGCTCCTCCCTCATCTTCTCCGCCACCAGCCTCCTGAACCTCGCCACCTCGAGGGCGGAGTCGAAGGCCAGGGGCAGCATTTCTGAGAACCAGCTTGGCACGGTTGGCCTCCTGCCCTCTGCCGGTCTGACCAGGGCCCTCATCCCTTCGGCCTTGATGAACTCGTAGGTCCTGCCGCCTAGGACAAAGATGTCCCCGGGCGTGAGGATCTGGACGAAGCCTTCCTCGAGGTTGCCGACGTACCTGCCGTCCTGGGTGAAGACCTTGACGTCGGCCTCGTCGGGTATGGTGCCGCTGTTGAGGTAGAAGATCATCCTGATCCTCCTCTTCCTCCCGAAAACGCCCTCCTCCTCGTCCATCCAAAGCTTGGGGTAGACCTTATACCTCTCCAACCTGTCCCTGTAGCCTCCGGAGAGGTATCGGAGCACCAGCATGTAGTCGTCCCAGCCTAGCCTGTGGAAGGGGTAGCTTTTCCTTACAAGCCTGTAGGCCTCCTCTATGCTCCACTTCTTCTCCAGAGACATGGCTACGAGGTGTTGCGCCAGCACGTCAAGGGGGTTGAGCGGTATCTTGACCCTATCTATTTTCTTCTCCATGGCTGCCTTGGCTAGGACTGTGCACTCCACCAGGTCGTCTCTGTCCACCACGACCAGGCGGCCCTTACTCACCCTCCTAATGTGGTGCCCAGCCCTCCCCACCCTCTGGAGGAGCCTGGACACGCTCTTAGGGCTGCTCAGCAGGACGACCACGTCTATGTAGCCTATATCGATCCCGAGCTCCAAGCTTGTCGAGCTGGTAATAGCTCTGAGTTCTCCCCGTTTTAGCTTATTCTCCACTTCGAGCCTTATTTGGCGGCTGAGGCTGCTGTGGTGGGCCTCGATCTCGTCCATATCTGCTATGCCCAGGTCCTTAAGCAGTTTCCTCAGCTTGTATACAACTCTTTCAGTAGCGCTCCTAGTATTGGTGAAGATCAGTGTGGTGCGGTGCTTCTTGATTATCCGGGCCAGGGTTCTGTAAATGCTTTCGTTCACCGTCTCGGTGGGGGTGTGGATTAGGTCTTTGACGGGGCAGATGACCCTCACGTCTATGGGCTTGGCGAACCTGGCGTCTACTATGGTGCATGGCTTGGGCCCCCCCTCCTCGTTGAAGCCTACTAGGAATTTGGCCACCTCTTCGAGAGGGGCTATGGTGGCGCTCATCCCTATCCTAACGAGGCTCCTCCCGGCGAGGTGTTCTAGCCTCTCCACGCTTAGCATCAGGTGGCTGCCCCTCTTGGAGGATGCGAGTTCGTGGATCTCGTCCACTACAACCCATCGAACTGTGCGGAGCCTCTCCCTGAACTTGGGGGCTGAAAGGCTTATGGCCAGGCTCTCCGGCGTGGTTATGAGTATGTGTGGAGGCTTTCTGACCATCCTCTGCTTCTCCGAGGGGCTTGTGTCGCTGGTCCTGACGGCCACCTTTATCTCGGGGATCTCGAAGCCCATCTCCTCGGCTGTTTCGGCGATCCCGCTTATCGGCTCGAGGAGGTTCTTCCTCATGTCGTTGTTGAGGGCCCGTAGCGGGGAGACATAGACCACGTATATCTCGTCCCTAAGCTCGCCCCTCTCATGCATCTCGTACAGCGTGTCGAGGAGGCCTAGGAAAGCCGCCAGGGTCTTCCCCGTCCCGGTGGGGGATGAGACCAGGACATTCTCCCCCTTCTTGATCAGGGGTATGGCTCCCCGCTGTGGGAGGGTGAAGGACCCGTACCTACGTCTAAACCATTCGGCCACGTAGGGTCTGAGGAGCCTGTAGACCTCTTTGTCCCCAGGTATTTCCTTGAGCCAGGTGATCAACGTTTCTCCCCGCCGCGGGCTGGGAACTACTCTCTAATGGGAATGGTTCACCTGCGAACCCCTTTTTACCCTAACTCCTGGATTAAGTTTATGGTGCAGCGGTTTGGAGCACCTAAAGGATCTTGCGTTAAGCGTTGTGGAGGAGGGCCTGAAGCTGGGTGCCTCGTTCGTCGACATCCGGATCGAGGACGCTGAGCACACCAGCATCTCACTTAGGGACGGCGTCGTGGAGGCCATGGCCGGGGGCAGGGACACCGGCGCGGCTGTGAGGGTCCTCTACAGGGGCGCCTGGGGCTTCTCCTACACCAGCAGGCTGACCCGCGAGGGGCTTAGGGCCACCCTCGAGGGCGCCCTTGCAGCTGCGAGGGCAGCCTCGGAGAGGGTTAAGAGCCCTGTTAGGGTGGCTGA
>JALURJ010000232.1 GCA_027016915.1 Desulfurococcales archaeon
GCAACCACGGACAGTCCATAGCCTTCGCGGCATCCCTTGTCGGCGCCAGGGCGGTCATAGTAATGCCCCGGAGCGTGCCTAGGGTGAAGGTCGAGGCCCTGAGAAGCCTCGGCGCCGAAGTTGTGTTCCACGGCGAGATCTACGAGGAGGCCAGGGAGTACGCCGAACACCTAGCCGAGAAGAAGGGCATGCTCTACGTTCACGGTGTGAACGAACCCCTGCTATACGCAGGCGTAGCCACGATGCACCTGGAAAACCTTGAGGACCTCCCCGAGCTGGACATCATAATCAACCCCATAGGCGGAGGCTCGGGAGCCTCGGGCGCCGTGATAGTGGCCAAGACCATTGATCCGGCCATCAACGTGGTAGGGGTTCAGGCCGAGGGTGCTAGTAGCTTCTACCACTCATGGAGGCAGGGGAGACTTGTAGCCACAGGGAAGGCTGAAACCATAGCGGAAGGCCTGGCTACGGCCAGGGCCTATGAGCTCCCCTTCAGCATACTCAAGGATAGGATAGACGACATCGTGCTGGTAAGCGACGAGGAGATCCTTAGGGCGGTGAAGATGCTCCTGGAGCTTGAGGGTGTGGTTGCCGAGCCTTCAGGCGCTGCAGCCATGGCGGCCGCCTGGAAACTTAGGGAGAGGCTTGAGGGGCGGAAGGTTGTGATCATGGTTACTGGGGGAAACATAGACCCAGTGCTGCTAACTAGGGTGTGCGAGATGCCGGCATGGTGGGAGTAGGGGGCGTGGCTTAGCTTTTTAACTAATATTTTCCCACAGTTTTCCCGAGGGCGGAGCTTTTGAGATTTGAGGCGGTAGTTGTAGGTGCGGGGAGCACGGGCACAAGCATAGCGTTCCATCTAATGTCTAAAGGCGCTAAGAGGGTGCTCCTGATCGACAAGTCCTGCCTGGGCTGCGGCCAGACCAGCGTTAGCAGCGCCATTATCAGAACCCAATACAGCCACCCCGAGACCAGGAAGATGGCCGTGTGGAGCTGGAGGTTCATCCGCGAGAAGTTCGTTGGGGAGACGGAGTGCCCCCACAGCCCGTTCTACGAGATCGGCGTGGCCTACGGCGCTAGTAGAGAACAGGAGTCAGAGGTCAGGCAGGTGGCCTCGGCGCTAGTTGAGATGGGTGTTGAGGTGAAGCTCATGAACCCCCAGGAGTTCGCCGAGGCCGTACACCCCATAAATACGGAGGGCCTCAGCCTGGTAAGCTGGGAGCCCCATGGCGGCTTCGGCGACCCACACACCCTGGTCTCCTGCTTCGCCGAGGCTGCCAGGAGGAGAGGTCTACGGATAAAACAAGGGGTGAGGGTTGTAGGGCTAGACATGGAGCCCGGGGGCGATGTGGTTAGGGGTGTTAGGCTGGAGACCGGTGAGACCGTGAGTGCGGAGGTCGTGATCAACGCTATGAATGTTTGGTGCAACACCGTTCTCTCTAGGTATGGCCTCGACCTTCCACTAGTCGTGGCCAAGGAGGAGGTTGTGGTGTTCAGCCATCCCGGCCACAGGGCGGGCCCCGTCTGGGCCGACCTGGTCCTGGGCTTCTACTCTCGCCGCGAATCCTCCGAGTCCACCCTCGTGGGCAGCTTGGAGCCCGCCCAGGTTGCAAGCGGCGAAGGCGTAGAGCCGGGCTTCTACACTAAGCCGCCCGCCAGACTAGTATTTGAGAGGGGTGTGGCTGCCAACAGGTTCCCCGAACTCCGCGAGTCTACGCCCAAGGCGGCGTGGTACGGCTACTATGATGTGTCGCCGGACTGGCAGCCGATACTTGGCCCCGACCACAGGGCTGAGGGGCTGGTCCACGCCGTCGGCCTCAGCGGCCACGGCTTCAAGCTTTCTCCAGCCATAGGAGACGTCGTGTCCGACATTGTTTTGAGAGGCGAGCCGAGGCTGGTGGATCCCGAGCCGTTCAGGCCTTCGAGGTTCTGGGAGGGGAGGGGCGAGAGAGGCAGGTTCAAGTACGGTATACTTGGCTGAGGTAGGGTGTAAAAATGGGTTGTTTTTATGGAGGCTACTCTATTTTTCTGTAGACCCTCATAAGTAGGGGTTTGAAGCCCTCTTTGGCGAAGAACTTCTCCGCTATCCTGTTGTTCGGCGGGTGCTCTGCAGCCAGCAGGTTTATCCCCTTTTCGGCCAGCCTCTTCTCCAGGGCTGCTAGAAGCTGCTTGGCCACGCCGCGGCGCCTGTAGAGGGGGTGGACGTAGATGTCGGTCACCAGCCCCTCGAGGCGGGGCTCGTAGAAGAACCTGTCTATGATCTTTGCCCGAACCATTCCCACAACCTCGCCCTCCGCCTCAGCCACGAGCATGACCACGTTGGGGTCGCCGAAACTTTTCTCAATGTACTCCTTCGCGGCCTCCTCAAGATCCTCCCTAACCATGTACATGGGGTCGAGCTCCTCGTTAACCTGCTTTAGCCTCACCACGAACTCGGCCAGCTTTTCGGAGTCCTTCCTCTCAGCCTCCCTCACGGTTATACTTGGCGCATACTCCATCCAGGCTCACCTCCCAGCCTGTTTCTCCTCGAGTTCTTTGATGTAGACCGAGGTTAGGGGGCGGAAGCCGAGGTCCCGGTAAAACGATACGGCTATCTCGTTTAGGTGGGGGAACTCGGCGGCTATGGCTTTAGCCCCCTTCTCCCTGAGCCTCTTGGCGGCTTCCTCTATCAGCCTCCTCGCCACGCCTCTACGCCTGTAGGAGGGGTGGACGTATAGCTCCATCAACACGCCCAGGGGGCTGGCCCTAAGTATGGGGTTGTGTCTGACCTCCCCGTGGATTAAGCCTACTATTCGCTTGCCGGATACTGCTACTAGGAGGATCGAGTTTTCATCCTCGGCGTATCTCTGAATCATCTCTCGTGCAACGGGCTCGGCCTCGTCCACTATTGTGTAGAGGGGGTCGAACTCCTCGTTGACCCTGTAGAACCTTACAAGGAAATTGGCGGCTTTTGCCAGCTCCTCATCGCTCGCGGGGGGCCTTACCACTATACCTTCTGAGGCCACGTCTATGCACCTCTCTTCTTCTCGGGCTTCGCCTCTATTATCTTTCGTATATCGTCGGGCACGGGCTTTATGAGGCCGGTCTTGTAGAAGAGTTCAAGCTTGTCTATGGTCGACTTTATGATGTTGTAGGCCCTCTCGTACAGCTCCT
>JALURJ010000233.1 GCA_027016915.1 Desulfurococcales archaeon
GGTTTGGATGTTTGCCGCGAGCTTGACAGGAAGCTGAAGGGGATCTCCTACACCGTCTACCTAACAGTGCACAGCGGTTCCCGTGTAAAAGTAGGTGTAACGAGGAGTTTCAGGCTGCTGGAGAGGCTGGCCGAGCAGCCCCACGATGCTGCTACAGTCCTCCTCGAGACCGGGAGCGCCTATGAGGCTAGGCTGGCCGAGCAGACCGTTGCCAGGCTTGCTGGTTTTTCGGACAAGGGTGCGCGTACTCCGACCCAGGCTAGAAGTCCTAATCTTGCACTGCTCACCGACGCCGCTAGGCGGGCTGCATCAGCGCTAAAGGTTGAGTGGGAGCCCCGCATTCTCAGAATACTGGCACAGCACCATATAAACCGTGCGAAGCCTATTCCAGCCCTTAAGGGCGGTCCCTACGTTCTGGAGGGTTTCTGGGGAGGATTCCTAGTCTTCAGGAAGCCAGCCGGGGTCTTAGTGGCCTTGAGGACTAGTAGGCTCCTGCATGGGGCGGTCCTGCTAGCCGAGGAGCAGGAGGTAGAGCCTTGAGTTACAGGAGGTTCCTGGCGGGTGTAGGGGTGCTTGCAGGCTCCATGGTTGTGCGTGGGGCTGTTAAAGGGTTATTTGCCGGAGCGAAAGGGCCCGTCTTGGCTCTTCTCATATGCCTCCACAACTGGCTTACAATTCTAGGCTTTTCAGGCTTCATAGCATTGTCTGCACCCCTCATAGACGAGTATACCACGGTAATGGCTATGAGGACCCTACCTGCCAGCAGGTATGCGAAGCTTAGGAGACGAGACGCCTGGCTCAAATCACTCCTTCTCAGACGCCCGGAAGCGCTGGCACTACCCCTTTCCCTCATCATTATAGCATCATCTCTGCTGAAAAGTGGGGTAACGGGGGCCTACCAGCTCTTAGCCCTCCTCCTCAGCCCCCACACTTACTTGGAGTTCGCCGCCATATACCTCTCTCTTCGCTGTGCAACGCTGGAATACCTGGAGGGGCGGGGCTGCCTGCCTCGAACCCTGCTCTACGCCTTCCTAGTTCTCCTAGCCGGAGGCGTGGTGGAGGTCTGGGTCTTCCCAGTAATAGTGGGGGCCCTGGCGGGTTAGGTGAGGGTGCTGTACCTATACTTTCTCCTGTCATTCTCGTCGAGGGGCTTCCTGAAAATGTATAGCTTCTCGTGGTATATGAGGAGGAAGTCTCTCTTCCTCCTACCCCAGAACTCCCGGGTGGTTTTCATCTTGTGCTGTATCTTGACAACCTCCTCCTTAAGGATGAAGCCCTCCTCCAGGAAAACCCGGAGCACATGATGGGTTATCGGCACATAGTGCTTCCCTATCCTCGTGTCACCCACCAGGATAGCGCAGTGCCTCCCCGGCTTCAGCACCCTATAGCTCTCCCGGGCGATCTCCCTCATCCATCCCAGATACTCCTCAAGGCTTCCCGCCCTCGAGAGGTCGCCTTCCACTCCCTCGTCACGCCTTGAGTAGCGGATGATATTGAAGTAGGGTGGATGAGTGGCTATGAGATCCACGGATTCCTCCTCCAGCGCGTCCAGGTTCCTAGCGTCGCCAACATAGAGCCTATACCATGCCCTCTTGGCAGCTTCCAGGTCTATGGCTCTCCTGTCAGGTCTGTCCAGGTAGTTTTCTAAAGTGATTCTCTCCCCGTACCTCTCCAACGCCCTCTCTAAATGGTAGAGCCTGTGCATGGACAGCATGACGGCATCCAGGTTTATGTCCACGCCTATGGCATTTCTTCCGAGAAGTTTTGCCTCCACAAGCGTTGTGCCGCTGCCCATCATCTGGTCTAGCACAATGTCGCCCGGCTTGGTGTACATCAGCATTAGGGCCCGCGGGATCTGTGGGGGCCAGTTGCCCCGGTAATCCCCCCTATGTGTGGCCCAGGAGCCCCGCCGGGGGAAGCTCCAAACTGTGGTGGAGATGTCGGTAAGCTCCTCAGGCAGGGGTTCCAGGCGCTTCACGTTCAGGGGTTCTAGGCGGATCTCTACGCCTTCGATGGTTATGGTACCGCGCCGCTTCAGAAACTCCAGGTACTCGTCAATTGTGACTTCACGCATCACCTTGCCCTCGCTCATCTGTACAACTATAGGGCTCGGCAGCCTTAAAAAGGCCCGGCGGCCCGGCCAGCTTAGACTATTATCCACGGCCTTGTCCTCAGGATTCTGTAGCCGAGGGCCTTGTAAACCCTCCTTGCAGCAATGTTCCCATCAGCCACGTGGAGTAGGGCGGTGGCGCCAGAGAGAACGGCGTCCCTGGTTATGGCCGATGTGACGGTTTTGGCGTAGCCTCGCCCCCTATAACCTTTCAGTGTGTGAACATCACCTATGCACCAAACTTCAGGCATCCTGAGATAGGCGCATGCCACCGACACCAGCTTACCTTCAGCGAATACCCCGTAGTATCTCCATTTTCTTAGCAGTTCCTGGGGTCCTTCCACGAAGCGTTTCCTGGCTCTGGAGAACTCGGCAAAAGCTTTTACATGCTCTGCCCTTTCGGGCTTTAGTCTCACCGCCTCGCCAGAGTTCCAGGGTGTGAAGCTGTCTTCATCCACAACCATGTCCACGAACCCTTCAACCCTGGCGCTGGGGTGGAGGCGCGCCAAGACTTTGTCGACAAGCCGGTCACTATAAAGCTGGACCACCGCGGGTCCCTTTAGAGTCACCACGTCTAGAAGTTCGTCAGCTGACCCCCACACGTGCACCCCCAGCCTTCTGCCTCCGCGCCACATCAATATGTAGCCAGCAACCCTGTTTCTGCCATCCAAAGCAAACACCGCCTCGGTAGCCTTAGACTCGTAGATTACGTCGTAAAGCAGGTAAGCATGGGTTAAGGGGTCGTCCCGATATAGGTCGGCTATGAGCCTTAATAGACGGATATCAAGATCCTTTAGGTCCACTATGTGCATCTTCGGGACACCTGTCTCTGGTTACCTCCAATGGCATTTTAGGGGAGTAATAATGCTTGCTAAGATAGAGAATTATTGCGACCTGCGGAGGCGGCTAGCAAGCTGAGCAGAGAAAAATGTTGTTCATTTAGGATCCTCCGGTGGCCCTCAGCCTGCCTTTCTAGCGAAGAGCGTTGCAAGCACTGCTACCATTAACGCTACAGAGGCTGCTGATAGGTAGATGG
>JALURJ010000234.1 GCA_027016915.1 Desulfurococcales archaeon
TCTCTGCTTCTAAGCCTCTTGCCGGTACCCTCACTCACCTTTGACGTCGTCACTATGCGCTCCTCGCTGCTGACATTCTCGGAAACCCTGTACTCGGAGAGTTCGGAAGCCTTCACCTCGTAGCCGCATTTTGTGCAGCGGAGATAGGACTGCTCTCCGCGCTTGGCTGGCACCATTAGTCCTCCACACTTTGGGCAGAACCTCATCCCTTAACACCACGTGTATTTGGGCTTCCTTTTACTCCCCCACATGGCGGGCTAATAAAGATATGCTTGCCTCCACGGCACGCGTTTCAGTATTTCCGGCTCTCATCACGGCCCCGAGGCTCAAGAGACCCTCTTCACATCATCGATCCGATCTTACGATGCCCCGGCCAAAATAAAGGCTCGCCGCGGCCGGGAAACCCCGAACCCTTTATATCCTCGTCCAAAATGATCAGCGATACGGGGCGGCGGTCGTCTAGCCTGGACTAGGACGCCGGCCTTCCAAGCCGGCGATCCCGGGTTCAAATCCCGGCCGCCGCACCAATCCCCGCTCAACGTTCCCTTACCCTATGCATGGTGTTTTGTCCGGCGCCTAGCTGATCATTAGGTCGACCAGTGTTTTGTCCGGATGCCAGCCTCTGAGATCCTGCCTAAACCCCCTACACCTGACGCGTGGCATTGACACCGGCCTGAGATACTTAGTGCACAAGCCGTGTATCTCCGTGTCTCTCCCGAAAATCTTTATCTCCACAAAGACGATTTCGCCGAACGACAGCTTCCCATAGGGCTTGAAATGTCTGCAGTACCTGCACTTCACGGGTGCCCCACATTAGTTATGAATGATATAAAGTGCTCCAGCCTACACGAACCAGGCGTAAAGGGTATATGCCTCCCCACACTGTACCCCCTGGGGGCCCTGGTGGAGGCTGAACGGGTATCAGCGATCCTGGAATACTTGGCTGCCAGCATGTTGGCTCTGCTGGCACCCATGGCTGTAGCAATAGCATATTCCGGTAAGCCCACGCTGCAGATGGTTGCCTTCAGCTTCTTGGCTCTGGCAATAATTGCCAGCATAATATCAGGTTTCTACGAGGCCCAGCTGATCGAGAGGATCGTGGACGTCTCGCTGGCATATACGGTGATATTCCACTACCTAACGGTGATCAGCTACTCTACCTCCAGGAGCCTGGACATATCTATACTACCACTCTTCATAGTCGAGAGAAGCGGGGCCCGCCCACCCATACTGGAGCCCGACATAGGCCAGTTCGTCCTTCTAATCCTCATCTACAGACATCGGAGGACCCTAGCTTCATGGATAAAGAGATATAAACCTGGCCATAGGGATAAAATGAAACCGGGCGCCGCGGTAGTATAGCCCGGCCAAGTATGCGGGCCTCTCGAGCCCGTGTCCAGGCATGCGCGGGTGGATACCAGCCTGGCGGGAAACCCGGGTTCAAATCCCGGCCGCGGCACCACTACCCTGACCCTTCTCCAGCAACCCCATGTAGTTCTCAGCTGCACATGCGATTCTGGAGGCCACCACCCATGCTTCGAGTGCCCTACTGTAGATAGAGTAGGTGGCCGAGGCTAGGCCATACGTATCCTCGGCGAAGCCCCCGTGGGGGAATCCCCCTATGATGATGGAGCAGTCCCGGGACAGGGCCTCCTCAACAATGCTGGCCGGCGACGCAGGTTCGCCGGACTCGTCTAGGAGGATAGTGCAGCGCGGGCTCACGAGCTCTACAAGCCTCCTCAGAGTCATGGTCCGGGCGTAGAGCAAGGGCTCGCCCTTGGGGGGAACTCTTCCCTCGATGAGCAGCTGTTCCATCAGGCCTACAAACCTGTTATAGTTCTTCGGGATCCTGACCGAGGGGTTCACGAAAATGACTACGTTGTTTATTGTGTGGATGAAGACGCGGAGCCGCCCCTCCAGGTTGAGGGGAGAGGATAGGAGCTCGAGAAGCGTTACATGCACGATGTCGGGCCTGCCTCTCTTATGCGGCTGGCTCAGCGTTCTCATAGCGGAGTAGTGTAGAGAAACGTCCAGCAGGGTTTCGCCAGGCTTCTTCCCCCGCCTAATAGCGTTCTTCCTTACAGCTGGGTGACCCCAAATCTCGGGAGGCACAAGTTCCAGCGACGCCTCTGCCAGCACTATCTTCAGGATATCCGCCATACCCGGGGCACCTGGAACAACTATAATGGCGCCGTGTACAAATCTATTATCCGGTACCGGGGGAATCTCGGGCTTGGCGCGGCATAGGAGGAGAATGCGGCTGGACCTGGCGAGACAGAGGATCGGGATACTGTTCGGCCTATCCCTGGATGCCGTCCGCAGAGGCGAGTATGAGTATGCCAGAATGCTCGTCGGCCTCATAGCTAGGATATCGAGGGCCAATAGGGCCAGGCTCCCCAGGAGGCTTAAGAGAAGAATATGTAAAAACTGTAATATACCCCTGGTGCCCGGCGTAACTGCCAGGTATAGGCTGCGGAGAGACGGCGCCCGCTCCTGGCTCGTAGTCCGGTGCCTCCTCTGCGGCTGGATACACAGGTACCCCTACAAGGTGAGGAGGCGTGGTGAGCCTGAAGAGGAGAAAGGAGCTGGCCAAGCAGGGTAGGGCCGATGTTATTGTGGGGAAGGCAGGGCTCAGCGAGGGCGTGATCAGCGAGATAGAGCGGCAGCTGGAGGAGAAGGAGGTAGTTAAGGTTAAGGCGCTGAAAACGGCGCTTAAAACTGAGGGGCTGGACAGGAGGGACTTTGCCCGGAAGGCAGCAGAGCTTGTGGGTGCCATGCTCCTCGAGGTTAGGGGGCGGACCTTCATACTCTACAAACCTAGACGTAAAGCTCTTAAGAGGGGCTCCATCAACCATGGAAAGGCTCGTAAGTGAGGTGTGAGAGTCGTGGTCACAGCGCTAGAGGTGCCAGCGGACTGGCTGATAGCCGAGCTGGCTAAGTACCTTAAGGAGAGAGTGCCTGAGGTTAGACCCCCCATATGGGCGGCAATGGTGAAAACTGGTGTTCACAAGGAGAAGCCTCCCATGGACCCTGACTGGTGGTACTACAGGGCGGCATCCATTCTCCGGAAGCTCTACAAGGCTGGCAGGCCCGTCGGCATAGAGAGGCTGAGAACAGCTTACGGGGGCA
>JALURJ010000235.1 GCA_027016915.1 Desulfurococcales archaeon
CCCATGTCCCGTTTACCCACCTGTAAACCTCGTAGGGTGAACCGAAGGTCAGCGGTGTTTCGCCCAGGTTGGTTATGGTGAAGTAGGCCGTCTCGCCCACCCTGTAGATCTTCTTGTCCATCCTAAAGTCGACCTTTATCTCCTGGGGCGGCACTATTATGGTGGACCTAAGCGTATCGACGACAACCCCGTTCTGGACGGCCTTGACCGCCAGCCTGTACCTAGTGTTTTCCTTGTAGGGGAGCCTCCACTCCACATGTAAGGGTAGCTCCTTCACGCTGTGGTTGGTCATGTACACTGGTTCAGGGTTTCCCTCCTCGTATAGTTCGACCACGAAGAATCCTGAAAAATTGCAGTTCCACGACCCGTATACGTAAAGCGTTACCCTCACAGTGTCGCCGGGCGCCATATATCTGGGCGGTATTTCATAGCCTATGGGTCCCGGCGGGAAAACTTCGGTGCAGGCGCTGCTCCGCGCTTCCGAGTCCTCTCCGCCCCTGCCTCCGGTTTCGGCGCTGCTGGGCCTCACCGGCCCGCCGATGGTGATCGTGGTAGTCTTCAGTATTGGCGTCGAGGTTAGGTTGTCACCGTTCGGGCTAGATGCTGGTATCCAAAGGCCCAGGAGCAAAGCTGCTAGGACCATTGGTGCCGCTATGATGGCTGACCTATGCAATGGAGCCCCCATGTGATCCATGTGTACAGGTTTTAGATAATTCTAGGTTTTCGAACACCTGTACAGCTGTACTCGGGCCGCTTCACGGTTTCCCCACTACTCTGAACACCTTCTTGAGGAGCAGCCCTATAGAGTCGTGGTACCCGTATGCACTTTTAACAACTTTGTAGAGCTCGGGCTCAGCTTTTCCAGGCTGATGGTCTGGGTGAAGCTTGCTCCTCCCCGTATTAGGTAGTCCTCGCCGGTCCCCTATGCTTGGTGTGAGTTCGCGGCAGAGGATCCATGTGCCGTTGGCAAGTCTGTAGACTGTGTAGGGCTTGCCAATCACCACAGGCTTCTCGCCATAGTTGACTATGGTGAGGCGGAGGGTTTCGCCCGCCCTGTAGGTCTCCTTGTCGATTTCGGTATGATTCAAGTCTTTCGAACACTTGTTGTCGAAGAATCGTATTGTTAGGTGATAATTTTTTGAAAACAATTGTTTTTTATATAGAATTTTATCTATAATGTTCGGTTTTGAGAAATTCTTTAAGTGGATTGTGGGTCACTATTTGTTGAGTGGTAGCATGGTGGGAGAGGGTCAATCCTACATGGGTGAGCACCTCCCCTTCGACGAGAGGTACTCGCCCAGCCTGGAGGCGTACCTCGAATATTACTTGAGGAGCATCGAGGACCCTGAGAGGTTCTGGGATGAGAAGGCTAGGGAGCTGGTGTGGCTCCGCTACTGGGATAGGGTGCTGGATGAGGATAACCCGCCTTTTTACAGGTGGTTTAGCGGCGGGGTTACCAACATCAACTTGAACGCTCTTGACAGGTGGGCTGGTACCAGCGTGGCCAACAAGGTTGCCTACTACTGGGAGGGCGAGCCGGGTGATAGGAGGACCATATCCTACGGCGAGCTTTACAGGGAGGTTAACAGGTTCGCCTGGGTTCTCCGGGAGCTGCTGGGCGTGAAGGAGGGCGACACCGTCACCATATACCTGCCCATGATACCGGAGCTACCAGTGTCGATGCTGGCGGCTGCCAGGATAGGCGCCGTCCACAGCGTGGTGTTCTCAGGCTTCAGCGCTGCGGCGCTGGCCGACAGGATCGTTGATGCTGGTGCCAAGATCCTGGTCACGGCTGACGGCTTCTACAGGAGGGGCAGGGTTGTGGAGCTAAAGAAGGCTGCTGACGAGGCTGTGAAGATCGCCGCTGAACGTGGCGTGAAGGTGGAGAAGATCATAGTTGTCAAGAGGGCCGGCATAGAGGTCAACTGGGTTGAGGGGAGGGACCACTGGTACCATGACCTCCTGTGCGAGGCGCCGGGTAACGCCTACGTTAAGCCTGTACCCAGGAAGTCGGACGACGTACTCTTCATCCTCTACACTTCGGGGACCACTGGGAGGCCTAAGGGGATCATGCACAGTGTTGGTGGCTACATGACCTACGTGTACCATGTTTTCCGGTGGAACTGGGACCCGAGGCCAGGCGACGTGTTCTGGTGTGCAGCCGACATTGGTTGGATCACGGGGCACACCTACATAGTGTACGGCCCCCTGATGCACGGCGTCACCCAGGTCATGTATGAGGGCGCGCCCGACCACCCTGACCCGGGGAGGATCTGGAGCATGGTTGAGCGCTACGGGGTCACAACCTTCTACACCAGCCCCACCCTGCTAAGGCTCCTCCTCCGCTACGGGGACAAATGGGTCGAAAAGTACGACCTCTCAAGCCTGAGGCTTCTAGGCACTGTCGGGGAGCCCATAAACCCCGAGGTGTGGAAGTGGTACTACACCAAGATCGGGAGGAACAGGGCACCCATAGTCGACACCTGGTGGCAGACCGAGACCGGGGCAGCCATGATAAGCCCCGCACCCGGAGTAGCGCTGGTGCCCCTCAAGCCCGGCTCAGCCACCCTCCCCCTGCCTGGCATAGTGGCTGAGGTTGTGACACACGAGGGGAGGCCCGCGGAGACTGGGGAGAAGGGGCTCCTGGTGATAAAGAGGCCCTGGCCGGGGATGCTGATGGGTATCTGGGGCGACCCGCAGAGGTACATCAGGACCTACTGGGAGAGGTTCAGCGACCCGGAGAAGGGTGTATGGATATACTACCCCGCCGACTACGCTGTAAAGGACCGAGACGGCTACTTCTGGCTCCTGGGCAGGGCCGACGAGGTAATGAACGTTGCCGGGCACAGGCTGGGGACGATAGAGGTTGAGGACGCCGTAGTCGCTCACCCGGCGGTCAGCGAGGCCGCCGTGGTCGGAGCCCCACACCCCGTGAAGGGTGAGGTCCCTATAGCGGCCGTGGTTCTCAGAGAGGGCTACAAGCCCGGAGCCGAGCTGGAGGAAGACATCAAGAACACGGTGAGGAGGCTGATAGGCCCCATAGCTGTGCCTGCCAAGGTGCTGTTCGTCAGGAAGCTGCCGAAGACGAGGAGCGGGAAGATCATGAGAAGGATACTGATAGCCCTGCTG
>JALURJ010000236.1 GCA_027016915.1 Desulfurococcales archaeon
TCCTAACGGGGCCCTTGATGTTCCTGGTGATGATCCTGCCCTTGTCCCTGCCCTCCAGCACCCTGACTCTAACCTGGATGATCTCGCCGGTCACGCTGGTCCTACCAATAATCTGTATAACCTCTGCGGGGAACCCTATCTCCTCGACGACGTTGAACTCCTTCTCCTCCTTGCTCATTACCGTTCAACCCTTGCCAGGATAGAGCCGTGGAATCTATAAATCTTACCGTAAGTATGCCGCCCGGAGGACATGGCGAATCTTTAAAAACCCTGAGCCATACATCTCGCCGGAACGCAGAGGGAAGGGTGGCAGCGATGCCCAGGATACACGTCTGCGAGTTCTGCGGCAAGGAGATAGAGCCCGGCACGGGGCTCATGTACGTGAAGCTAGACGGCTCCATCCACTGGTACTGCTCCAGCAAGTGCTTCAAGAACGCCGTGAAGCTACGCAGGGACCCCAGGAAACTGAAGTGGACCAAGCACTACACTCCGCTCAGAAAATGAGGCGAATATCTTCAGGATTTTAACATAAACTGCACCTTACCTTTAATATCCAGCCCTCTTATACAAGGCTGGCTATTCTAGGATTATTAGGGCCTGGAGGGCTCCTGTGATACAGGTCTGTGCTGGCCGGGTGGTTTCATTGTAGCGAAGATCATAAATCGTAGTACGTAGTACGTAACCCGGTGTACCTCCTTGCCCAAGACTAGGATCGTTAAGGTGACGCGCAAGTACCAGGTAACCATACCTAGAGATGTTAGAGAGAAGCTGGGCATTCGCGTGGGGGACCGGATACTGGTGGAGGTAGAGGGAGACAAAATAGTGCTAAGACCCCTTGTCGTGCGGAAGAAAGACCCGGTGGAGGAGTTGCTTAACCTTCTAGACGAGTCGCTGGATATAGACGCCGTTAGACTTGTCGAGGAGAGCTGGAATGAGGACTAAAGCATACATTGACACGAACATATTCGTGTACGCCGTAATCCATCATCCGCGGTACGGGGACACATGTTCAAGGATCTTGAGAGACTTGGGGCACCGTTTCGAGGCCCACGGTTCCCATATGGTTGCACTAGAGCTTCTAGGCTCACTTGCAAAGATAAACACCAGCATAGCCAGAAGAGCCGTGAGACTATACTTAGCGCTGGACATGCCGATCCACACTATAAATGAAGAGATCCTACACATGGCCTCACTAATCAACGAGACCATCAACATGGGGTACGACTCCATACACGCAGCGATAATGATTGCAAACGGGATCCCAGCAATAATAACAAACGACTTGGATAACTGGCCCAAACTCGCATCCAGGTATCGCCGCGTAAGAGAAGCCCTGGAGAAAGAGGGCTATACAGTAGACCTGGAGGATATCGAAATAGTATCGCCAGACACCTATGGTGATTGGGCCGGAAGGCTATGAGAACCCCGTACAAGGCGCGGCGGGGCGGTTAACTATTTTATCCAGACGTGGAGAACCGGGTAGCGGTGCTTAGCCGTGGCGGTTGAGAGGACCTTCGTCATGATAAAGCCGGACGGTGTCCGGAGAGGCCTCATAGGCGAGGTGATCTCCAGGTTTGAGAGGAAGGGCCTCAAGATAGTGGCCTTGAAGATGCTGCAAATGACGAGGGAGCAGGCCGAGGAGCTCTACTCAGTACACAGGGACAAGCCTTTCTTCAACGACCTCGTCAAATTCGTCACGTCAGGCCCAGTGGTGGTAATGATCGTTGAGGGTGAGAGCGCCATCTCCGTGGTTAGGACACTGATAGGCCCTACCGACGGGAGGAAGGCCCCTCCGGGCACCATTAGGGGAGACTTCGCCCTATCCATCCAGGAGAACATAGTCCACGCGTCCGACTCCCCGGAGAGCTTCGAGCGTGAGCACAAAATCTTCTTTTAGCTAACCTCCCCGCACACTGCCGGGTTTAATAGCCGTAGAGCGGGTTCTGCTTACGCTTTATCTCGATGATCTCCTTGAGCACCATTTTCTCATCGTCGCTTATGTCCCCGGCAAACCTTGTTAGGAGCTTGCTGGCGTGGTCAGACGGTATGTCCGTGTACAATATGTCGCCCTCGTCTATGTGGCGGCCCACCATGGCTTTGCCCCTGATCGAGATGGCGACCTCCTGCCCGGCCCTAGCCTCCTGGAGCACCTTGTCGCGGTCCCTGATCTGCATGATCTCGCCTATCCTCTTACCGTCCTTCCTCATGAGGGGGTATCCGGGCTTAATTATGCCTCCCAGGACCTCTATGCCTACTATCACTGGGTCGCTTCTCCTGAACACGTAGCCTGGCAGTATCCTGATCTTGCCGGGCCTTACCAGGGCGGCAAGCTGCCTCATCTTCTCCCTCTCCCGCTCCTTCCGGACCCACTCCTCGTACTCCTCGAGGAGCCTGTAGATCACGTTGTGGGTGAATATCGGCACACCCTCCGCAGAGGCGAGTTCCTCAGCGTCCTTCAGCACCTTGACGTTGAAGGCCAGAATTACGCCCAGGTACTTGTCCTTCTTAGCCGTCACGGCTGCCTCTATCACGTCCCTCTTCGAAACGTTGCCCACGTCGGCCACCCTCACCGCGACTCCCCTGGACTTAAGGGTTTCCACCAGCGCTTCGAGGGTGCCCAGGGTGTCGGCCTTAACCACCAGGCCCGTCTCGTCGGTGCTTATCCTTATGCTGCGGACCTCCTCCATAACCCTCTCCTTTACCTCCTCGATCCTCGATGGATCGTCGACAGCCATTAGGGGGGCTCCGGCCAGGGCCTTGTCGAGTCCGGGCGCCGCGATCTTCACCCCGGCAGCCGCCACGACCTCCTCTACCTGGATAAACCTGTCCTCCGGCGACCTTATCTCCTGGAGCGGCTTCGGCATCAGCAGGGCGCGTATCTTGGTGACTATGGGTTCCTCCAGGCCTCCTACCACTATGACGTCGTTGCGCCGCAGGATCCCGTCGTAGATCACCACGTCGATGGTTGTGCCCAGCCCTGTCTCCTCCTTAACCTCCAATACAACCCCCCGGGCAGGCCCCTCGACGTACATCAGCCTTTTAGCCAGGTACTGCTGGGTTAAGCCGGCCAGCACCGCTAGTAGCTCCGGTATCCCTTCACCGGTCTTGGCGGAAACCGGGACTATGGCGACCGTCCGTGTGAAATCCCTAACCCTGTCGAACCTGTCAGAGGCGAAGCCCACCTGGCCCAGCTGGCCCATGAGCTTGTAAATCAGGTCGTCGAGCCTCTGCAGAGCGTCGGGCCTCTGGCTCCTGGCCGAGAATATGAAGGGCTGGCCCGGCTGAGGCCTCCACCCCGGGATCTTGTCTATCTTGTTGGCGGCCACGAGGAAGGGAACCCTCCTCTGCTTGAGGATCTCGACGGCCTCGAAGGTCTGGTTCTGGAAACCCTCGTTGATGTCCACCACAAGGATGGCGAAGTCAGCTACGCTGCCGCCCCTGCGCCTCAGGTTGGAGAACATCTCGTGGCCCGGAGTGTCTATGAATAGGAGTCCGGGTATCTTCAGCCTGATGGGTATCAGCTTCTTGAGGGGCTCAGCTATCTTCTCGATCACGTGGGACGGGACTATGCTGGCCCCCACATGCTGAGTTATGGCTCCCGGCTCCCTGCTGGCCACCGCCGTGCCCCTAATCTTGTCCAGGAGCGTCGTCTTGCCGTGATCCACATGACCCAGCACAACCACTATGGGCTGCCTGAGCCTAGCGCCACGCTGCTCGGCCACCCTCCATCACCTCCTGGCTCAGGTGTTGGAATGCTGGGTTATAAGTTGCCGGGTTCCCGCGGCGCTCCTTGTAATCTTTATATACCCTCTATCAATTGGTGTCAGGGAGAACTGCAAGGGATGTGGTGAGGTATGCCCGAGTTCAGAGTAGTGGTGTCAGACCCCAAGGCTGGCAACGCCCCTGTCGCCAAGGTCAAGGTGGTCGGCAAGGAGGACATGGAGCTAAGCAAGGAGGAGAAGGAGAGGAAGAGGCTGCCAGCTGCCAAGGTGAACCCCGCGTTGGCGGAGAAGCTGGGCCTAAGGGAGGTTAAGGCCCTCACGCTTAGGTTCAGGAAGGAGGACAAGAAGATCAACATGACGTTCAGGGTGGTGGAGGACGAGGGGGTGCCTGAAGGCGAGGTCTGGATCCCTATGGAGCCTCTGCTGGAAAAGGTTGAGGAGGAGGAAGCCGAGGCGGAGGCTTTCAGGGCCAAGGCCTGGACGGTGGTGGTCACGGACCCCGAGGCGTCGAGGTTTATAGGCCTGAAGATCGGCGACGAGATAGACGGCGGCATAGTAGGGCTTCCAGGCTTCAAGCTCAAGATTAGGGGAGGAACGGACAACAGCGGGTTCCCCATGAGGCCGGACGTCATGGGCGGGGCTAAGAAGAGGATCCTGCTATCCGGGCCTCCCGGCTTCCACCCCAGGGAGAAGGGCGAGCGGCGGAGAAAGATGGTGAGAGGCAACACGATAACCATGGACATAGTCCAGATCAACACCATGATCGTCTACAAGTAGCACCCTCCGCTTTTGCCCCCGCCGCGCAGGCCCTGACACATATTTAATAGCTTCCTAAACCTAGGTTTGAGGGGGTGCTTAGAGGAGTGTCGGAGAAATTCAGGCAGCCAGAGGTGAACATCGGCGTCGTCGGCCACGTGGATCACGGCAAGACGACGCTGGTGGAGGCCATAACGGGCGTGTGGACCGCGCGGCACTCGGAGGAGCTTAAGAGGGGTATGACCATCAAGCTGGGCTACGCTGAAGGCGACATCTACAGGTGTTCCAACTGCCCCGAGCCCGAGGCCTACACCAGCAGGCCCGAGTGCCCGTCCTGCCCGGAGGGCTCGGAGCCCCAGCTCGTGAAAAAGGTTTCCTTCGTCGACGCGCCGGGCCACGAGGTCCTCATGGCAACAATGCTTTCCGGCGCCGCCCTCATGGACGGCGCCATCCTCGTGATTGCGGCGAACGAGCCGTGCCCTCAGCCCCAGACCAGGGAGCACTTCGTGGCCCTAGACATTATCGGCGTGAGGAACCTGATAGTGGTGCAGAACAAGGTCGACGTCGTCAGCCCCGAGGAGGCTAGGAGGAACTATGAGCAGATCAGGGAGTTCCTCAAGGGGACATGGGCGGAGGACGCCCCCATAATACCCGTCAGCGCCCTCCATAGGGCGAACATAGATGTGCTTCTAGCAGCTATAGACAAGCTCATACCGGTCCCCGAGAGGGACCCGTCCAAGGACCCCCTCATGTTCATAGCTAGGAGCTTCGACGTCAACAAGCCTGGCACGCCGCCGGAGAAGCTTAGGGGAGGAGTTATAGGCGGCAGCATCAGCCAAGGCAGGCTGCGCGTCGGCGACGAGATAGAGATCAGGCCTGGGGTCAGGGTGGTGAAGCCGGGCGGCAGGACGGAGTACGTGCCGCTCTACACGGAGATAACGTCCCTCAGGTTCGGCGAGAACGAGGTTGAGGAGGCCTACCCGGGAGGCCTTGTCGCCATAGGAACGAAGCTTGACCCCTCCCTCACCAAGGCCGACAACCTGGTTGGCAACGTCGTCGGCCTGCCTGACAGGCTCCCGCCGACCTATAACACCCTGAGGATAGAGTACAAGCTCCTGGAGAGGGTTGTTGGTACCTCGGAGCTAATCAAGGTGGAGCCCCTGAGGGCCAGGGAGCCCCTCATGATAACCGTGGGCACCGCTATAACCCTCGGCATAGCGACGAGTGTCACCAAGGACACCATAGAGGTCGCCCTCAAAAGACCCGTGGTGGCTTGGAAGGGCGCCAGGGTGGCGATCAGCAGGCAGGTCCTCGGCAGGTGGAGGCTTGTGGGATGGGGTGTCGTGGCAGACTAGGACGGCCCACGGTCGTGCTCGACACCAACATGCTCATGCTCCTCCACCAAGGGGTAGACGTGATAGGCGCCCTCGAAGAGGCGCTTAACACGAAGCCCCGCTACGTGGTGCCCGACCTGGTGGTGGAGGAGCTGGAGAGGATAGCTGAGAAGGGGTCGCCTAAGGAGCGGAGAGCTGCACGCTTCGCCATGAACGTGATCGAGCGTCTGGGCCTCGACGTGGTCAGGGTTGAGCGGCAGTCTGGGGAGAGCGTTGACGACGCCCTCGCCCGCTACGCTAAGGAGCACGGCTACATAGTAGCGACAAGCGACCGGGAGCTGCGCCGCAAGCTCCGGAGAATGGGCGTGCTGGACGCCTACTACAGGGAGAGCGAGAACAGGGTGGAGCTCGGCGGGGACACACCAGTTTTTTAAACGCTACTGTTATAAGTGCATGTCAACCTATCCAGGGCTGGCGTGTCGCGATTAAATGTGTGAGGGTGAGGCCTTGTTCAGGCTCTACAGGGTTAGGGGCATGGTTAGGATACCTCCACAGGATTTCGGCAAACCGCTCAACGAGGTGGCCACCCAGATATTGAGAAGCGAGTATGAGGGCTACATAGACCCCGAGCTCGGCATAATTCTCAGCGTGACCGACGTGGAGGTGGAGGAGCTGGGCGTGATCCTCCCGCGGGACGGGGCCACCTACCATAGGGTGGAGTACACCATACTCGCCTACGTCCCCATGAGGAACGAGGTTGTTGAAGGCCAGGTGGTGAGCGTCAAAGACTTCGGCATATTTGTGAGGATAGGGCCCATAGACGGGTTGATCCACAAGTCCCAGATCATAGACGACTACCTGGAGTACGACTCGTCGAGGGAGGCCCTTAGGGGGAAGGAGACGGGTGTGCTGATAGAGAAGGGCGACATAGTCAGGGCCAGGACGGCAGCGATAAGCGTGAAGCCCTCGACCAATGTCGTCAGGGTGAGCCTAACCATGAAGCAGCCCTACCTGGGCAAGCTCGACTGGATTAAGAAGCAGATTGAGAAGCAGAAGGGTGGCTAGGAATGGCTAGGCGGCCCTCTAAGCCCTTCAAAGCGTGCAGGAAGTGTAAAGCCCTAGTCCCCCGCGACGTAACCCAGTGCCCCGTTTGCGATTCGAGGGACTTCACCGAGGACTGGGAGGGCATGGTGGTAGTGATAGATGTTGAGAAAAGCGAGGTCGCCAAGATCCTAGGCATAACGAAACCCGGCAAGTACGCCATCAAGGTGAGGTAGCCCCGACGATGGCTAGGCTCGAGGCTGTCGAGTGGCAGCGCGAAGAGCTGGCGGAGCCCCACGGCCTGCTGTTCGCCGAGACCCCGAGCGGGAGGTTATTGGGGGGAAGGAGGGTAGCCGCCGTCGGCGACATGGTCTCCCACACTCTGCGGGAAGCAGGGGTCAAGCCATGCATAGTGGTTCTAGACGGCAAAACCGAGAGGAGGGCCTATAGGCGGGGCCTAGAGGAGATGTTGGGCGGCAGGGAGACCGTGGCAGTGGAGAACAGGGCTGGGAGCATAGAGCATGACGCCCTTGAAACCATGCTGGAGCTAGGCTCGGAGGAGAACGTGGCGGTCATGGTTGAGGGGGAGGAGGACCTGCTCGCTATACCCCTGGCCATAGGCATGCCGCCCGGCGGCATAGTCGCCTACGGCCAGCCCGGCGAGGGCGTTGTCCTGATGCCCGTGGACAGGTATCTTAAGTCGTTCCTCGAGAACTACTTGGCCCGCATGAAGCCCTACCCGGCCTAGCCGGGAGCTGTATATTTATAACCTTCGACTCTCCACTATGCGGAGGGTGGCGGTACAAGGTGTCGACCGAGGTCCAGAGGCCGAAGATAGTGTTGGAGGAGGGCTACTCGGCCGACGTGGTTGAGGACCGGTACAACCCGCTGATCAAGCGGAGAGAACTCGTCATAATAATACACCACGTTGCCAAGGGAACCCCCAAGAGGTATGCCCTCAGGGAGGCTGTGGCTAAGGCCTACGGCGTCGATGTTGAAAGGGTCTATGTGAGGAAGATGGTGACCCGCTACGGTATTGGGAGGACGAGGGCCGAGGTCAACATATACGACACGCCTGAAAGGGCCCGACTCTTCGAGCCCGAGTACATTATTGAGAGGAACCAGCCCGACTAGGGGTGGCGAGCCGTGGCCCATATCCACAAGCTCTACGAATACGACTATGAGACCGGGAAGATAAGGTTGAAAAACAAGAAATGCCCAAGATGTGGTAGTATAATGGCTCACCATAAGAAGCCGGTCGAGCGGTGGCACTGTGGCAAGTGCGGGTATACAGAGTTTATCGGTAAGGCGAGAAGATGAGCAGTACGTGCTGGGGATAGAGTCAACTGCACATACTTTTGGCGTTGGAATAGCTTCCAGCAAGCCTCCCCACATTCTCTCCAACGTCTATGCCCGCTACACGCCGCCCAAGGGCGGGATCCACCCACGCGAAGCCTCCAGGTTCATGGCCAGCTACGCTCCACGCGTCCTCCGGGAAGCCCTTTCGGAGGCGGGGCTCTCCATCCACGACATAGACGCCGTGGCCGTGGCCCTGGGGCCGGGCCTAGGCCCCTGCCTCAGGGTAGGCGCCACCATAGCGAGAACCCTGGCCCTCTACTACGACAAGCCCCTTGTCCCGGTCAACCATGTAATAGCCCACCTTGAGATAGGCCGGCTCACCACAGGGCTCAGAGACCCCCTGATAATCTACGTATCGGGCGGGAACACCATGATCATAGCCTATAGCGAGGGGCGCTACAGGGTTTTCGGTGAAACCCTAGACATAAGCCTCGGCAACCTGCTCGACGTTTTCGCCAGGGAGGTTGGCCTCGCACCCCCCTACGTTGTGGGGGGCCTCCACCAGGTTGACAGGTGCGCTGAGGAGGGCTCAGAGATCCTGGATCTCCCCTACACGGTTAAGGGGCAGGACGTGTCCTTCTCAGGCCTCCTCACGGCGGCTCTGAGGGCTTATAAGAGGGGTGCCAAGCTGGGCGACCTCTGCCTAACGCTTAGGGAGATAGCGTACAGTATGGTCGTCGAGGCGGCGGAGAGGGGCCTCGCCCATACGCGGAAACGCGAGGTCCTGCTGACCGGCGGGGTGGCGGCGAGCCCTCCTCTGAGGATTAAGGTAAGCGTAATGGCTGAACATCACGACGCCAGCGTGGGCCTCACCCCGCCCGAGTACGACTCCGATAACGGAGCCATGATAGCCTGGACCGGGCTCCTAGCCCTGAACTCAGGGGAAACTGTGGACCCCGCCTCGGCTGTTGTGAGGCAGAGGTGGAGGCCTGAAGAGGTCGAGGTGCCATGGTACTACAGGGCCTTAAACTGATAGGCAGAGGCGCCGAAGCTGACCTCTACCTAGGCTGGTTCGCCGGTGTGAAGGCGATCTTCAAGTGGAGGAAGCCCAAGGCCTACAGGCACCCCGCCCTGGACCGGCGGATAAGGGCCAGCCGGACCCTGAGGGAGGCAAGGATCATGGCTGAGGCCAGGCTAGCCGGGGTGGACGTCCCTGCCGTCCTTATGGTTGACCCGGACGAGGCGCTCCTGGTCATAGAATATGTTGAGGGCAGGCTTCTGAGGGACGAGATAGGGGCTGAGCCCCCCGAGGAGTCCATGAGGAAAATGAGGGTCTTCGGCAGGATGGTGGCAAAGCTGCACGGCACCGGGATAGTTCACGGCGACCTCACGACATCCAACGTTATAGATACGGGTTCGCGCCTGGTCCTTATAGACTTCGGCCTCGCCTACAAGACCGGGAGGCTGGAGGACCGGGGTGTAGATGTCCACGTCCTG
>JALURJ010000237.1:0-794 GCA_027016915.1 Desulfurococcales archaeon
GTTCTGGATAAGGAGGTTGTCCACCCCGGCATGCCTAGGAGGGTTGAGAACGCCAAGATAGCCCTCATCGACGCACCCCTAGAGGTCGAGAAGCCCGAGATAACGGCGAAGATCAACATCACAAGCCCCGACCAGATAAGGGCCTTCCTCGAGGAGGAGACAAGGCTTCTCAAGGAGATGGTCGACAAGATCAAGGCCGTCGGCGCCAATGTGGTGATATGCCAGAAGGGTATTGATGATGTTGCCCAGCACTTCCTGGCCAAGAACGGCATCCTCGCCGTAAGGAGGGTTAAGAGGAGCGACATGGAGAAGCTCGAGCGCGCCACCGGCGCCAGGATTGTGAGTAGCATAAGGGACCTAACCCCCGACGACCTCGGCTACGCCGAGCTGGTCGAGGAGAGGAAGGTTGGCAACGACAAGATGGTGTTCATAGAGGGCTGCAAGAACCCCAAGGCCGTGACTATACTGCTGAGGGGCGCCAACGACATGGTGCTTGACGAGGCCGAGAGAAGCATCAACGACGCCCTCCACGTGCTCAGAAACGTAATGAGGGAGCCCAAGATCCTCGCCGGCGGCGGAGCCCCCGAGGTGGAGCTCGCCCTCAAGCTCAGGGAGTTTGCCCACAGCGTGGGCGGCAAGGAGCAGCTCGCGATCGAGGCCTTCGCCGAGGCCCTCGAAGAAATACCCATGATCCTCGCGGAGACCGCCGGCCTAGACCCGCTTGACGCCCTGATGCAGCTCAGAAACCACCACAGCGAGGGCAAGATCAACGCCGGAATCGATGTGCTCGCAGG
>JALURJ010000237.1:804-3115 GCA_027016915.1 Desulfurococcales archaeon
AGTGAAGAAGCAGGTGGTCAAGAGCGCCACCGAGGCCGCGACAACCATCCTGAAGATCGACGACGTCATAGCGGCCTCCCCGCTGAAGAAGGAGAAGAAGGAAGAGGAGAAGGGTAAGACGAGCAGCAGCTTCGGCGAGTTCTAGTCCTAACACCGTTTTTTACCCACACCAAACCCGTAGGTAAGGTTTATAGACCACTGGCATGACCTTAACCCGGGCTCAATAACGGGTTGGGTGATAATTGGTCTTGACAGGCGGTTCTAAGTTCGAGATAAGAATCGGGCCACCCCGCCTCACGCGTTTCGAGAAGGCCAGGATCATCGGTACCAGGGCGCTCCAAATATCCATGGGCGCCCCTCCCCTCCTCGAGCTCGAATCCCTCCCCTCCAAGGACCCTGTACTGATAGCCGAGGAGGAGCTGAAGCTCGGCATACTGCCCATAACTTTGAGGAGGGTGAAGCCGGGCGGAGAGTATCAAATAATACCCTTGAAGTGGCTTCTTGGATCCGGTAAGGAGGTTAGTTGATGAGCCTGGACAAGCTACTATCCATAGTTTCGGAACGCTTCAGGGTACACGGGTACAGGGAGGAAGGCAAGGGATACTACTTTGCCGTAGAGCCGCTGCAGCCAGAGGCGCTGGACGAGTCGTTCAAGAACGTGTATAGGGAAGCCCTCAGCGCGGGCTACGCAGCGCTTCTCCTCAACGACAACGGCCTGATATCCCTGAGGTTCCTCCCCCTGAAGAAGGGGTATAGGAAGCTTACCCCAATAGTGTTGTCCATAGTTACGCTGATAACCGTCCTAATAACGGGATACGACCTAGCCGTCGGTTTCCACAGCTTCCTCGAGGAGCTGGGCAGGGCCTCCCAGTACACCTCGACAGTCCTCACCGACGCAGTCCTCTTCACCCTCTTCTTCATGGGCTCCCTCCTACTCCACGAGATGGGGCACTGGACCACAGCCAGGAGGATGGGTGTGCCGGTAAGCCTGCCATACTTCCTACCAGCACCACCCTACAGGCTGGGGTTCATCGGCACGTTCGGCGCGGTCATAAATATGAGGAGCCTGCCGGCGGCCGTGGACGAGCTGGCCATGTTGGGCCTCGCAGGCCCCCTAACAGGGTTCATAGCGGGCATAGCAACCACGGTGGTCGGCATACACATGTCCCAGTGGGTGGACGTCGACGTGGCTAAGGCTATGATAGAGAGGGGCGAGGCGTCGGCTTGGGGCTTCGCGCCCCTGGCCTTCGCACTGGTGTCCAGCGCCATGGGGCCTAGCGGCGAGAAGATGCTGATAATGCACCCACTAGCCTTCGCAGGGTTCATAACCCTCCTGGTGACGTTTCTGAACCTGCTGCCCATAGGCCAGCTGGACGGCGGGCACGTTGTGAGGTCTGTGTCCAGCATGGAGACCCACAGGATGATAGGGATAGCCACGGTGATCGCCATGTTCCTCGCAACCCCCCTGGTTCCGGTGCTGGGCTTCTTCGCCGTCATAGCCTGGATACTGTTCGCCATGAGCGGGGGGCGCCACGTGGGCGCCATGAACACCTTCTCCAGACCCTCAGCCAAGTCCTGGGCCGCTGTCACCCTCTACGTGGCGCTGCTCATACTAACCCTACCGATACCGTTATCGCTGGGCTGAAGGTGCTGCAGCTTGCCTGTAGGTCCTGGGCCATGCACAGCGTCAGGGTACAGGATCATTCTGGCTGAAAAGCCCAAGGCCGCGTACAGGATAGCCCGGGCCCTCTCAGGCGGGGCGGCGAGGAGGTGCGAGGTCTACAAGGTCCCATACTGGGTATTCAGGATGGACGGCAGCCTCTACATAGTGGCGCCCGCCGCTGGCCACCTCTTCGGGATAAAGACTGAGGAGAGGGGCTTCCCCGTCTTCAACTACAGGTGGGCACCCATCTTCGAGGCCGAGAGGGGAGCCGACTATACGCGGAAGTTCTACTTTGCCCTGAAGAAGCTTTTCCGCGGCGCCCTCGAGTACATCAACGCCTGCGACTACGATATAGAGGGCTCCCTTATAGGGTACATGATAATCAGGGAGTTCGGCGACCCCTCAAGGGCCAGGAGGATGAAGTTCTCCAGTCTCACCGAGGAGGAGCTGAGGCAGGCGTTCAGGAATCTCCGAAGCCTAGACATCGAGATGGTTGAGGCTGGCATGTGCCGCCACGAGCTTGACTGGCTGTGGGGCATAAATGTCAGCCGCGCCCTGATGGACGCTGTCCGCAAAGTTGCAGGGAGGAGGGTGATACTCAGCGCTGGCCGCGTCCAGTCGCCCACCCTTATAGAAGCCGCGAGGACG
>JALURJ010000238.1 GCA_027016915.1 Desulfurococcales archaeon
CCTCTAACGTGTAGAAGCCATATATGCCGCCGAGCCCCATGCCCTCTATAGGAGGGACCACGGGCTTAGATCCCGTGGCCAGGACCAGCCGGTCATACCTGATCTCCTGGTCCTGGGACAGCTTGACCATCCTTTCCTCCAGGTCTATCATACTGGCCTCAACGCCCTTGAAGAACTCCACCCCCATCTCGTCGAACCACTCGTCAGGATATATTACGAGTTCGCCCGGCCCCCTCTCGCCTGTCAATACTTCGTAGATCGCCGGCCTACTGTAGAGTGGTGCCAGCTCCCTGGACACTACAGTGATCTCCGCGTCGGCCAGATGCTGCCTGACAGTTTCGGCTGCTTTCACCCCAGCGATGCCTGCACCTATGATGACTACCCTCAATATTCTCCAGCCTCCGGGAGGAGGTTGCAGCGGCTCATACCTACATGCCTCTCCCCAGATCCACCAGGACTGGCCCGTGTGCCTGGGGGTAGGCTTCCGACAGCATGTCCGCCATGCGTCTATGCTTGGCACCTATAATCTCCTCTTCCTCGGCGTAGATCAACGCCCTAGTGGGGCAGGACGACACGCAGGCGGGCTCGGACTCGTCGGGGCACAGGTCGCATTTCACTGCTACGCCGAGGAGGGGGTCAACCCTGATGGCGCCGTAGGGGCACAGCATTACACACATCCTGCACCCCACGCATCTTTCGGGGGCTAGATTCACCCTTCCCTCACCGTCTCTGGACAGGGCGCCGGTCACGCATGCCGCTACGCATTGGGGTTTTTCGCAGTGTCTACACTGGATGGGCAGGGTTATCGGGGGATAATACGCCTGGGACACGGGCACCACTCTAACCCTGGAGCGAGAAGTGGGGTCTGCGATGGCGGCATATACGTCTAGCATTATGGGTGCTCCACGTCTACGAGAACCACTATGAGCCACCGCGCATGCCAGTTCGCAAGTCTTGCAGCCGAGGCACCTGGAAATATCAACGTAAACCCGCTTCAACAGCACCCCCTCCTAGGACTCCAATCCCAGCTCCTTTCTCTTCTCCAGTATCACGTTGTAGAGCTTCTCAGCAGCAGCCTCGGGGTCGTACTCCACTATTAGCTGGCCGCCCGTTATCTCCTTGAGCTTGCTGGTCAGCACCTCTGCCACCAGCGAGCTTCCAAAAATCCTTGGCGCCGGCGCCACATGTACAGGGATCCCCAGAGCCAGGAAGTAGGTTCCTATGCTTATGGCCTTCTCAGTTATAAATTCGGGGGCTGAGCCAGCAACCGGGAGCTTGCTTGGATGGACTCCCAGCTTCTCGGCCAGCGCGCCTATCAGGTCCGCTATCCTCGAGTTGTCGACGCAGGACCCCATGTGCCATACTGGCGGCAGGGGGGCTCCTAGGCCTGCTGCCTCGCCGAGCGTGGTCAGCACCTCCTTGAGGCCTGGACCAGCGTACTTCTCTGTGGCCTCCGGTTTCAGGAGTCCTTCCTGAGCCATAGCTATGGCGGTGCACCCTGTGGATACCACCAGGACGTCCCTCTTTATGAGGCTCTTGGCGAGCCTCTCGGTTATCCTCTTGTCCCTGAGCTTGGGGTTGGGGCATCCCACTATCCCTACAGCACCCTTGATTTTGCCCTGCGCTATGACTTCTACGAGCGGTTTTAGGGGGTCCTGGGGATCCAGCTTTCTGAGGACGTCTAGTATGGCTTCGACCGAGAAGCCGACGAGGGCCTCCTGCACCTTGCTCGGTATGTGCACCTTGGAGGGGTCCCTTCTCTTGTAGGCCTCGATCGCTTCTCTCACTATCTTCTCGGCGACCTCGTCCGCCTTCTCGGGGCTATACTCTATATGGGTCGCACCCGGGATCTTGGCGTAAGGGAACGTTGTTATCAGTTTGGTGTGATAGCATGAAGCGATCTGGGAGAGGCTCGGGAATATGCACTGTATATCTACCACCATGGCGTCGAGGGCGCCGGTAACTATAGCCAGCTCCGCCTGGGCGTTATGGGCCGCTGCAGGCACACCTAGCCTCATAAGTACCTCGTTGCCGGTGCAGCAGATCCCCACCACGTTTATCCCCGCTGCACCAGCCTTCCTTGCCTCCTCCTCCAGTTTTCTTGCCCACTCAACGACCTTCATTGAGAGCAGCGGGTTGTGGCCATGCACAGCTATATTCACGTGGTCCGGCTTCAATACGCCTAGGCTTGTCAGGACCTTCAAGGGCCGGGGTGTGCCGAAGAGCACATCTTGGAGATCTGTTGCCAGGTGGAGACCGGCGTAGCCGTCAACTATTCCGAGCCTCAGTGCGGCGAGCAACAGGTTGACCGGGTCAGCGTCATTACCCATGGTGGTTCTATGCATAGCGTTGGTTATCTCGTGGAAGGCGTTGGATGTTAGCAGGCCCAGTTTTTCCCAGACCTTATAAACGGTTCTCGGGGTCTTGGCCTTCAACCAATTCATAGGCTCCCTACCAGTCCTGGTGAAGTCCTCCAGGGCCTTCTCGGCGACGAGTGCAGCCACCTTCTCAGGGGACTTGTCCTCCACATCTATCCCGAGCCTCTCAGCCAACCTGTATAGCTTCTCCTTATCGGTTATGCGGTAACCCTTAACCTTGCCATGGGCCACCTCCAGGAGGACATGGGCCACCTCATAGGCGTGCTCGGTGTGAGAGGCAGCTCCTCCAGCCTCCTCCCTAACCAGGTTCCTGGCAACTATGGTGTCGGCCGTAGCACCACAGACGCCAGCTGAGGGGCCCTCCCCGAAGGGGTCGATCCTGCAGGGCCCCATGTAACAGTTCCTGCAACACAGGCCTAGAAGCCCGAACCCACACTGCACCGACTGTGCTTCGAGCCTATCATATTCCGTGCTTATACCCTCTTTCCAGGCCTTCTGTAAAAGCTCGGCACTGGACTCGTCGAATCCAACTCTCCTAAGTATGGGTATCTCGAGCCTGTAAGGATGCTCCTTTTTATTCGTGGCCAAATAATATCACCCTACCATCTTTCTCCCACTTTACTACATCCTATTCATCATTATAATATATATAATTAGTGTTTCATATTTAAGAAATTAATAAAAATAATACAAGAATGGCTCTCATTTCATAAGTCATAAACGTTAATCTCCAGGGA
>JALURJ010000239.1 GCA_027016915.1 Desulfurococcales archaeon
CCTTGCCGTACCTCTAGGCATAGCTGGGCTCGCAGCCGCTTTCTGGTACACGGGCCCACCCCTCAGACTTAAATACGTGGGGTTGGGGGAGCTGACCACGTTCCTCGTCTGGGGTCCCCTGATATTCGGCGGCGGCTACTACGTGGCTTCAGGCAAGCTACCCGTGGACGCCGCGGCTGCATCCGTGCCCCTGGGGCTGCTGGTAACGGCCGTGCTGCTGGCCAATAATATCAGGGATGTAGGGTTTGACTCATCCGCCAACGTGAGGACGCTTGCCGTCAGGATTGGCAGAGATGCAGCCGTAAAGCTGTACAAGGCGCTGATAGTGGTGCCCTACCTGGTGACGGCTTTGCTCGTCGCTACCCGCACGCTTCCCCCGCTGGCCCTAGCGGTTCTACTGACCCTTCCTAAGGCGCTGGAGCTCTACAGAATGTTCGAGGCAGGGTCGCCGCCCGACGCCGATCCACGGACAGCCAGTATGGTGTTCAAGTTTGGCCTCATCTACCTGGCTTCCATAATTATTGCCGCCCTGGCAGGCCTGGGGTAGGTGGGCCCACACCTATTTTAACTATCCGAGGAGAACTTTAGATTAGGTGCCAAGCTGTTTGAAGAACTACTATGCCGCCTCTGTGGCCGCCGGCGCCCTAACCACGCTTACCCAGGCGATTAGGGAGAACATAGTGGCGGTGAGGCTGGCGGGGCTCTTGGACCTCTGGAATGTTGTTATAGGGGGGCCCGGGGCGGGCATAGACATAGTGTTCTTCCTGCTACTAATATTCGGCAGCATAGTGGTTGGTGTTGCCGTGCTCGACGAGGGGTTCATAGGCTTCTACGTGACCCTCTGCGGCTTCCTAGGCTCCTACGCAACGCTTCTCGGAGCACTGATCTCTGACCCCTTCTACATCTCCATAGGCCTAATACTGGCCATATCGGGCGGCATAGTAGCTGTACTCTCAGACCGGGAGAAGTCCATAAAGGAGCACAGAATGCCCTACGTCTAGTAGGGCCTGCTTCTGGAGGCGCTACCCGTAGAACGCTTTAGAAGGGCCAGGGCCAGCACCTGGAGGGCGGCGCTGTACAGGACCGCTAGCTCCACGTAGCCCTCCTTTATAGCCAGGCCGAAGACCGAGCCGCTGATCAGGAAACCAACACCGTAAAGCGTGTTAAAGACGCCGTAAGCCATACCCCGGCTCCCCGGAGGGGAGAGGTCGGCGACTGCGGCCCTATACACGGACTCCTGCATACCTATGATCACGCCGAGCAGCATGCCAGCCGCCACGACCCCGGCCAGGCCGCCAGCAACGCCCAGTACCGAGGGTACGACGGACAGGGCGAAGGGCGCCAAAAGTATCCGGGACCCAACCATATCGTAGAGGTACCCGGCGATGGGCGCAGCTACTGCGTCCACGCCCATGACGGCGAGGTAGAACACGGCCACCTGCCAGTCCTCCACATACCCGGAGAACCTGTAGAGGATCAAGGACACATGGATAAGGCCCGCCGTATTGAGGAGCACAGCCAGGCTGTAGGTGGCGAAGCGTCTATCCATCCACCCCCCGGCCAGCCGGGTGCCTCGAGCCTCCGCAGGGCCTGTGCCGGAGAGCCGCACATATGTGAGGGCTAGGAAAGACATCAAAACAGCGTAGGGTACTAGTAGGGCTGTGAAGGCCAGCTTATAGCTGCCCAGGTACAGGAGGCCCGAGATCAGAGCGGGGCCAGCTATAGCGCCCAGCTGGTCGAGCAGCTCGTGCAGGCCGAACGCTTTCCCCACGCCCACCTCCCTGCCCACAGCGGATAGAAGCGTGTCCCTGGCAGGAGCCCTAAGACCCTTGGCCAGCCGCTCCGCCAGGACCAGGGCTGCAGCGATCTGCCAGCTACCTGCCAACGCTAGGAGGGGCACTGCAAGCAACATGCCGTAGCCGAGGAACATGAAGAGCCAGTAGGCCCTCGTAGTGTCCGCCAGGTAGCCGCCGACGAGCCTGAAGCTATAGCCTAGGAACTCGCCTAGCCCGCCCACAACCCCGACCACCAGGGCCGAGGCTCCGAGGTACTCGAGGTATGCGGGGACGACACCCCTAGCACCCTCATAGATCACGTCGCCGAACAGGCTGATGAGGCCGAAGAACAGTATAGCCGTGTAGGCTGCCCTCCTCGTCTCATCCCACCATGGCGATCCTAGAAACGCTTTAAACCTATATAAACGTACAATAATCGAGGGAATCCTTGGCTAAGGTTCCCGTGAAGAAGGTGTCCTGGGAAGAGATTGTAGAGTGGAGCCGAGTTCTGGCGGACAAGGTGAGGGAGTCAGGCTACCAGCCCTCGGTGGTCGTCGCCGTTGCACGCGGAGGATACGTGCCAGCCAGACTGGTCTGCGACTTCCTGGGGGTCGAAAACCTTGTATCCATCCAGAGCCAGCACTGGACAGAGGCGGCCAGGAAGGCTGAGAGGGCAGTGCTCAAGTTCAGGTACAAGATAGACCTTTCAG
Organism: Desulfurococcales archaeon; assembly: GCA_027016915.1. GTDB lineage: Archaea > Thermoproteota > Thermoprotei_A > Sulfolobales > WAQK01 > WAQK01. The sequence continues at coordinate 2,486 of JALURJ010000239.1, forward strand.
GACACAGAGCCCTCCTCGTCGACGACATAGTAGACACTGGAGAGTCCCTGCTACTAGCCAAGAAACACGTGTTGGAGGAGTGGAGGCCCGACGAGCTCAGAATAGCCGTGCTACAATGGATATCCCCCGTAGCCAAGTTCAGGCCAGACTACTACGCCATAGAGGTAAAGGACTGGGTCTGGTTCCAGTACCCCTGGACCAGGCTGGAAGACGTAACCCAGTTCATAAGGAGGATGCTGACCGAGGAGCCCCCGGAGAAAGAGGTGCTGAGCTACGGGGAGATAAAGGAGATGTTCAAGCAGTGGTATGGCATAGAGGTCGAAGACTACTATTACCGCTACGCCCTCTCGTTCCTCGAAAAGCAGGGGGTGCTCAGGAAGCTGGAGGACGACAAGTACCTGGTGAAGCGTTGAAGCTCGGAGTGGTGCAAAGGGTTTGGCGGGACAGAGCCTCGTAGACCGTGTGGTTGAAGAATATCTTGAGGAATACCTTAAGCTCCGACCCGACTACGCCACCTACCTCGGCATAAGCGGCTACGACCACCTCATGCCAAGCATGAGTCTCAAAGCCCTCGAGGAGGAGGCCCGGCTCAACAGGGAGCTTGTAGAGAGGCTTGAAGGAATAGGTGAGACCGGTCTAGGGCCCAGGGAGAGGCGGGACCGCAGGCTAGCCCTATCCTACGCAAAGCTGTGGCTGCTCCACTATGAGAAGCTTAGAGTATGGGAAATGTACCCTGAGGCCCCGGACACCGCTAGCTCCGCCCTCATACCACTCCTCCTCAGGCGCGACGGCCTGGAAGACGCAGTCAACGCTCTTAAGTCGAGGATAGAACAGATACCCCGGATGCTGGAAGAGTCCAAGGAGAGGCTAAGGAGGCCTGTGAAACCCTGGGTCCAGGCAGGAATAGCAGCGTCGAGAAGCCTATCCAGCATCCTCAGCCTGGCAGCCCGCATGGGCTCCACAGTGGCGCCCGAGATAGAGGATGTTGTGGCCAAGGCTTCTGAGGCAGCTTCAAGCTACAGCGAATGGCTCGCTTCGAGGCTTGGAGAGGCCGGGGGATGCCCGGTGCCGGGCCGCGAGCTGTACGAGGAGATCCTTAGGCTCCGCGGGGTAGAGGAGGGCCTGGAGGAGCTCCTCAGGATATCCGAGGAGGATGTAAAGAGGTACCGCACACTCCTCACGGAGGCTCTCAGAGGCTCGAGGGTTTCTAAGCTGGGCGAGCCGACGCCCATCCTCCCCGAGTTCTCGGAGGAGCTGGCCCGGGTCCTGGACATAATGGGCTCAAGGGCACCTAAGGATCAGGAGGAGGTTGTGTGGCTATACAACAGGTTCATAGGCGAGGCAAAGAAGTTCGCCGAGAGGCTTGTAGGGGATCTGAGGTGCGCGGAGCTCGATATGGTGGAGACGCCGAAACATGCTAGACCCCTAATACCTGTGGCAGCCTATGTACCGCCTCCACCCTTTGGGAGTGGTAGGGGAACCCTCTACGTCACCCCTCCAGCGGGAGCCGAGCAGCTGAGGGACCATAACCCCTACAACGTGTGCCGACTAGTGCTGGCAGAAGGCTATCCGGGAAGACACCTCTACGCTACGTGGATGCCCAGGGATAGAAGTCTTGTCAGGAGGGTGTTCCAGGCACCCGAGATCATTGAGGGCTGGATCCTGTACTCCGAAGAGTTGGCCAGGGAGAGGGGGTTCTACAGAGAGCCGGAGCACCTAGTCCTGACCTACCTAGAACAGCTAGCATGGGCGGCGAGAATGAGAGCCGACATAAAGCTAAACGCCGGGCTGGCAAGCCTGGAAGAGGTGGCCAGGGAGCTGGCAGAAGCGCTGGGCGTGCCAGTGGAGCAGGCTATGGGCGAGGTACTGCTATACCCTTACAGGCCGACCCAGCAGCTGGGCCCCTACTACGGCAAAACAGCTATACGACGGCTAAAGATACTGGCGGAGAGAATGCTGAAGGAGAGGTTCGACGAGCAGGCGTTCCACAAGGCGTTGCTCGATGAGGGGGCATTACCGGCAAACCTGCTCGGCGAGGCCGTGCTCAGCAGGCTGTGCAGCGCCGAGCACGGGGATCAGTGTTAAATATTTTAGTAAACCTTATCATTGAACGGTGGGTAGATGGTATGAACGATAAACTGATAGGCTCCCTTCTCGTGGTTATCTCCATAATTGTGATAGTGGCCTACGGGTGCCTGCTCTTCAACCCTCCCGAATGGCAAATCCTGGGTATGAGGATCGACGAGTTCCTACTAAAGCTCACCGGCTTCATAGCCGTGCTGGGTGTCTTCGGCATCCTCGGCTGGATAGGCTACACCCTCGCAACAACGCCGCCCCCCAAACCCATAGAAGAAATAGAGAAAGAACTAGAAGAAGAACTCAAGAAACTGGAACAAGAACTAAAACAAGAAGAGAAGGAGGAAGAAAAGAAGGAGGAGCAGCCCAGCTCCTAGCAGTTTTACCCTCCAAACATAATCTCGGTGTTCTGGAAACGTTGGCACAACGTTAATAGAAAGTCTCCCCATTATTAATGGATTTAAGAGGAGGTCTATCGGGGTGAGTGGGAAAACGGTTAGGCTCGGGATAGAGATGATAGACTCCCTGCTGCCGAGAGGAGTGTTGCCGGGAACCCTCATAACCCTGATGGGTCCCCCCGGGATAGGCAAGAGCTACTTCACCCGCATGATGGTTAGACACGCCCTAGAGAGGGGCAGGCCCGTCTTCTTCGTATCGCTGGACGACGTGGTGCAGAGCGAGCCGGAGAAAGGGTTCTACGCCATAACGGGGTTTAAGACACCCATACCCATGCTGGACGGCCGTTTTTCAGCCAACATAAACCCCGAGAACCCTAGGCAGGCCATAGAGACCATAACCTCGCTGATCAAAAGGGTTGCCGATGAGAGGAACGTTGAGGGCGGCGTTTTCGTAATAGACTCTATAAACACCATACTCATAGCTGCCGAAACCTTCGTCGCCTTCGACTTCATTCGAGGCATAAAGGCTCTCTGCAGAAACTACGAACTACTAGGCATAATCGACATGCACACAGGAATCCCCGGCTTCGAGCAGCTGGAAGCCATAGTCTCCTACATGGTTGACGGAGTCATAGAGATGGGCTTCGACCCCCAGCTTGAGGAGCTGGGCTTCCCCCTTAGGAGGCTGAGGATTAGGAGGATGAGGGGTGTGCCCCACAGGCTTCAGTGGCTGCCCTTCACCATAAGCGATGAGGGACCCGTGCCTATAGACATAAATCTTCTCATGGAGCAGTTGAGAAAACTGACAGAGAGCAGGAGAAGTGGGGGCCAGTGAGGACGAAGATCGTCGCAACCCTGGGCCCCTCCTCCGCTGATGCAGGGGTAGTAGCCAGCATGATCGAGGAGGGTGCGGAAGCCTTCAGGATAAACTTCTCCCACGGCGACCTCGATACTTGGAGAAGCTACGTGGAGGCGCTCAGGGAGGCGGAGAGGAGGGTGGGCAAAGAGGTAGCACTAATAGGCGACCTCCCGGGGCCCGGTATCAGAATAGGGGGGTTACCCAAGCCCGTGGAATTGGAGGATGGCGCTGAGGCCGAGTTCGTCCTAGCTGCGGAGGCCAGGCAGGGCTCGGCCAGCATCCCCGTGCCTGAACAAGCCTTCTTCTCGACACTGGAGCCCGGCGACATAGTGGTGATCGACGACGGCAAGCTCGTGCTACGCATACTTAGCGTCAACTCTGGAAGGGCAAGGGCCAAGGTGCTCGCTGGCGGCAGGCTCCTACCCCGGAAATCCGTGACCGTGAAGGGTAAGGAGCCTCCTCTGCCTTCACTCACGGAGAAGGATCTCAAAAACGTTGAATTAGCCGTAAAGCTGGGGTTCGACTACTTGGCGCTAAGCTTTGTGAGGGGGCCGGACGCGGTAGAGCAGCTGAGGGGGGTTCTAAGAGTCCTGGGGGCGGAGGACATAGGCGTGCTGGCTAAGATCGAGACTAGGAGCGGCGTGGAAAACGTGGAGGACGTAGCAAGGGCTGCTGACGGCGTCATAATAGCGAGGGGCGACATGGGTATGCACTACAACCTGGAGGAGATACCGAGCCTCCAGAAAAGACTGGTGGAGAAGGTGAGGTTACTCAGAAAACCCGTCATAGTTGCTACACAGTTTCTCGAGACCATGAGGGAGAACCCTGTGCCTACGAGGAGCGAGGTGATGGACGTTTACAACGCTGTGCTCAGCGGCGTGGACGGCCTAATGGTTACAGCTGAGACGGCCATAGGCAGATACCCTGTAGAGTGCATCAAGTGGCTCAGAAGAATAATAGAGAGAGCCGAGAAGGAGCATCAGCCACCCCTCAGGAGGGCGGGAGGGCCTCTCCCCGAACGCTTCGCCCACGGCGTGGTCATACTGGCTGAGAGCATAGGCGCTAAGATGGTGGTATACACCAGGGGAGGAAACACACCCCGCAGGATAGCCTCCCATAGACCCACGGTCCCGGTATACGCTGGCTCAGCCAACCCCCGGACCAGGAGGAAGATGAGGCTATACTGGGGCATAGAGCCTGTAACCGTGTCGCCCAGCAACCCCGACAACTACGACGAGGGGCTCGAGGAGACACTTAAAGAGGCCAGGACTGCAGGCTACGTCAAGCAGGGGGACATAGTGGTGCTAACCTACGGCCTCAGGGAGGGGACGAGCCACACCATAAGAATCCAGAGGATCGCCTAAACCGGCAACAGAGAGTAAAAATAAAACCCTGAAAACCAGTACACACTAATCCGAGAGCCGCCGTAGCTCAGCCCGGTAGAGCGCCGGCCTCGTAACGGTCCTGGCCAGCAGATCCGAGGTCGTGGGAGAGCCGGTGGTCGCGGGTTCGAATCCCGCCGGCGGCTCCACCCACCTTTAAGGATAGATTTATACTATTACGGCGTCTTTAGTTATATGGGATGCCAGGCCTTTCAGCTAGAAACCGACTATACCTTCCGGAGGGTATAGAGATACTTAAGCTCACGATCAAGCGATCTAAGAACAGCTTCTTCTCTAAGCTGAGCGAGAAGGCTTCCACCCAGCTGAACATAGAGATAACCCAGCTTCCTCAGGCCAACAGCTACGTGGTATTCGCCTACTCCTACGGGAAGAACCTGGACAGATACATAAATGATCTTTTGCGGACAAACATACTTTTCCGGAGCAAGATTAGGCAGATAAAATACTGGCAGGACAGGTCCCTATACTACATTATTGCGATCAAATCCAAATGCGAGTTCTTCAAGCTCGCCGAGGACCACCACATCGCAATTTTGTCCCCCTATGTTTTCGACAGGGGTGTGAGGCAATACATAGCGATAGGCGAGGAGGGCAGTATGAAGAGCTACATAGACCACCTGACAAGATACTATGGCCCCGGCAACGTCGAGTTCAGCCGTGTAAACACCATAAATCAGATCAACAGGCTGCTCCTAAGGCGGTCGCTGCTAAGCATACTGTTCGACAAGCTTACCGAGAGCGAGCTCAAAGTGCTACGCCTAGCCTACAGGTCCGGGTACTTTGACTACCCGCGGAGATCGAACCTGGAGAACCTGGGCGTTAAGCTTAACCTCTCCAAGGTCACCGTAAGTATTCATTTAAGAAAAATACTGAAGAAAGTGTTCGACGAACTCATGCAGTTCGTGGAGACAAACTAGCCGAGCAGACCATTTGAAACGCTGTTAACACCAATAGCCTCCACAACAATGCTAATAAAACAATTTAGATTACGTAGTTAAAAATTCTCTACTTAATGATCTAATGATGCCTAAGAAGTGGGGAGTAAGCCATGAGGATATTTGAGGGCTTCAATAGAGGCATAATCACTGCGCTTATAACCCCGCTGACCAGGGACCTCGAGGTAAAGATCGATGTCCTGGAGGACCTCGTAGAGTTCCAGCTAAAGAACGGCGTAAAGGGCTTCTTCGCCCTCGGAACATACGGTGAGGGGATAGCGCTTCACCCCCGAAAACGCAAGTTCTTCACCGAGGCGCTGAGAGAGGTTCTCCCCAGCTCTGTGCCGCTTATAGTCAATGTTTCTACACCCTCGCTGGAGCTCTCGCTAGAGCTAGCCCTCCACGCAAGGGACGTGGGGTGCTCCGCCATAGCTTCCCTCCCCCCACTCTACTACAAACCCGACACGGCAGGCATCCTCAGGTTCTTCGACCACCTCTCAAAGGCCGATATACCCCTACTGGTCTACAATAACCCGTCAAAGCAGGGCTATGACCTCCCCCTAACGGTGTTTGACGCGCTTGTCAAGGCCGTCCCAGCAGTTAGGGGCATTAAGGATTCCAGCGGCTCCCTCGAGAGGCTGCAGCTCCTTGTCAGGAGCTATAGTAGCGAATGTTTCATAGCCGCTGCCCGGGACTCCTTCATACTCCAGGCCTTCCTGCTCGGCGCCGACGCACACATATGCGGGCTATGCAATGCTTTCCCTGAGATAGCGGCGGTGTTTGATAGAGTTGCCTCCGGGAACCTCCACCTTTCAGCTGGCATAAAGCTGCAACTACTGATAACCACGCTGAGAGATGCGGTCAAGAAGTTCAACGTTGAGAGCCCGGCCATAGTGAAGGAGCTGCTGAGGCTCCGCGGGATAGATGTGGGGGTCCCGATGCCGCCCATGAGGACTCTAGAGGCAAACGAGGTTGAGGCCCTCAAAAAGAAAATATTGCCAATAATAGAAGAACTACAGGGGCTCCTCGGAAAAAACCTCTTGTCGCCTCGGTGAGGGGTCAACCCCATGGACCTGGACTTCGTCTCGATCGGGGAAGTTATGGTGCAGCTAAACCCGGTATCACCGGGACCTCTAAGGTATGTAAAGTACTTCGAGGTGCACGTGGCTGGCTCTGAGTCAAACATGCTTATCGGCCTAACCAAGCTGGGCTTCAAGACAGGGATGATCACAAGGGTCGGGAACGACGAGTTCGGCAAACTAATACTGAGCTTTCTCCGAGGGGAGGGCGTCGACACGAGCCGTGTAAAGGTCACGGACGGAGCCCCCACAGGCGTCTATTTCATCCAGCGCCACTTCCCAGTACCCGGGAAGTCGACAGTGTTCTACTATAGGCACGGCTCGGCGGCCAGCATGTTGTCGCCTGAAGATATAGATGAGGAAT
>JALURJ010000240.1 GCA_027016915.1 Desulfurococcales archaeon
ACTTACGCCGGGGCTCCACTGGGTTCCACCCCTCATCAGCAACGTGTACAGGATAGACCTTAGAACTCAGGTCATAGATGTGCCGAGGCAGGAGGTAATCACTAGGGACAACTCCCCCACAACCGTTGATGCCGTGGTTTACATCCGAGTGGTCGACCCAAAGAAGGCTTTCTTCGAGGTCGCCAACTACAGGCTGGCAGTAATAGCGCTGGCCCAGACAACCCTTAGAAGCGTCATAGGGGACATGGAGCTCGACGAGATCCTCTACAACAGGGCTGCGATAAACAACAAGCTCAGAAGAATCCTCGACGAGGCAACCGACAAGTGGGGCGTCAGAGTGGAGAGCGTCGAGATAAGAGAAGTAGACCCGTCTCCCAGGGTAAAGAAGGCTATGGAGGAGCAGACAGCCGCTGAGAGGGAGAGGAGAGCAGCCATACTCAAAGCCGACGGCGACAAGAGGGCGGCTATCCTGAGGGCCGAGGGAGAGAAGCAGGCCATGATAAGGAGGGCCGAGGGAGAAAGGGCAAGCAAGGTGCTGACAGCTGAGGGTGAAAGGATGGCCCTCATACTGAGAGCCATAGGCGAAGCCCAGAGGCTCAGAATACTCGCCACAGGGGCAGCCGCGCTCCACGGCCCGGCCCTCAGCTTCCTCAGCCTGGAGACCCTTCAGAGGATGTCTGAGGGTCAGGCGACGAAGTTCATCATACCGTTCGAAATATCGAAGCTTCTAGAGACCGCAGCCCAGCACATAGCTGGTGCTGCCGAGAAGCCTCAGCCCACCGAGGCTGACCTTGAGAGGCTGGAGGAGGCTGCGAAGAGGCTGGAAGAGCTCCTCGGCAAACTGCCGAGCTATGAGGAGCTTATGGAGGAGGTGACTAGGCTCCAGGAGGAGGCCAGGAAAACAGAGAGTGTTAAGCAGGCCCTCTCGGAGGCGGAGATAAAGGAGATACTTGAGGCTGAGGAGGCCAAGAAGTAGACCTTGGCATGCCCAACTTAACACTTTTTACCCGTGCCCTGCCCGACGGGTTCTCCCCTTAAATCATAGTAGGAGGCATCCAGGACCCTAACCTTTATCCTGGAGCCCAAAGTGACGCCTGCAGGAACAATCACGGGCATGTAGTTGGAGAGCCTAGCCACCATCGTGTTGGAGTGCCCCTCCTCTGTAACTAGGGCATCGTAAATCCCGCCGACGTAGGCCCTGTGGACCTCCAGCCCAACCCTTTCCACAACCTCCAAGAGCCTCTTGCTCCTCTCCTTCTTAACGTGTTCAGGCACCTGCTTCATGGAGGCTGAGCGGGTGTGCGGCCTAGGAGAGTACTGGGCAAAGTGCACCCTTTCGAACCGCAGCTTCTCGACTAGACGTAGCGTGTTCTGGAAAGCCTCTTCGTCCTCGCCGGGGTGGCCGACAATGATGTCGGTGGCTATGCTTATCCCAGGCACCCTACGCCTCAGCTCGTCCACCAGTGCAATGTACTCGTCAACCGTGTAGCCCCTGTTCATGAGCTTGAGAACCTTGTCGTCCCCGCTCTGGACAGGGAGGTGTGCAAACTTGTAGACCTTGGGGTGCCGGTACATCTCCGCCAGCTCGTCAAGTATCCTTAAAGCGTACTCGGGCGTCATCATCCCAACCCTCACCATGAAGTCCCCCGGTATCTCTGCCACCCTAAGGACGAGCTCCGGAAGCAGCTGCTCACCACACATGTCCAAGCCGTATACAGCGGTGTCGGGCGCCGTCAGCTCGATCTCCCTGGCACCCATCCTCACCATCTCCCTAACGGTGGATATTATAGCTCTTGGAGCGTAGCTGATAAGCCTCCTCCTAGCATACTTCACGACGCAGAAGCTGCAGTCGCCGAGGCAGCCGTCGGCTATGGGGACTATGCCTATGACGCCGCGGAAAACTCTGGGCAGAACGCCGTCCCTACCCCGCTCGTCGCCCAGTAGCAGCACCCTGCCCCGGGAGAACACCGCCTCGTCCACCCTATGCACGCACTGGGGAGCCACCAGCGACGAGCTGGGCGCCAGCCTCGATACGGTGTAGGGCATGGCCTTTGCCATGCAGCCGGCCACCACGAGCCTCTTCCCGCGGTGAGATAGCTCCTCGTGGAGGGCCTTTATCCGCCTCCTCATCCTATCCTCCGTCTCACCTCTCACTATACACGTGTTGAGTATAACTACGTCCGCCTCTTCAGGGCTATCCACGATCCTGGCGCCTCTCCCCCTCAGCACGGTTTCCATGACATAGCTCTCCCCTCTACTCAGAGCGCAGCCGTAGGTCTCTATGTAGACCTTCACCTCCCTACCCATAATGGCAGGCCCTCCCTACCCCTCACCTGGGGTGCACGGTCTAATCTATTTTTAGCCAGTCCCGGTTGCAGGAATATTAAATAGTAGTGCCTCACCTGTACACTCTGGGTGCACCGGATGAGCAGCGGACACAGCACCATGTTCGACTACGATAAGCTGCTGGAGCGCCTATACAGCAAGGTACCCAAGAGGGTGTCGAAGTACGAGAGATTCGAGGTACCCACGGTAGAGACCATACATATTGGTAGTCAGACCATTATCAAGAACTTTAGGGACATAGTGGGCGTGCTTAGAAGGGATCCCAGACTCGTTATGAGGTTCCTCCTCCGAGAACTAGCCACAGCCGGCTCCTACGACGAGGATAGCGGCATGCTGGCCGTCAACATACGCGTATCATCCGTCGTGCTCAACAAGATGATCCAGATGTTCACCAAGCAGTACGTGATCTGCCCAACGTGTGGAAGGCCCGACACCAGACTTAAGAAGCTGAAGAGCAGGGCCTGGATCCTGGTCTGCGAGGCCTGCGGCGCCGAGACCCCCGTTAAGCCCTTCTAGAGCCTCTGGGAGAACGCCATGGCGCGGGCCTATATGAGCATCTACAGAACCGGGGGCGAGGTTCTCCTCGCAGCATGCGACGAGGAGCTTCTAGGCAAGAAGTTCCGGGAGGGTCGAGTGGTTCTCGACGTCTCCAGGGAGTTCTACGGTTCCATGCTTGTCGACATGGATGAGCTGGCCGCATACATGGAGCAGGCGACGATAATGAACCTGGTGGGGGAGAGGGTTGTAAGGCTAGCC
>JALURJ010000241.1 GCA_027016915.1 Desulfurococcales archaeon
AGCCGTGTCTAGTGGGAAGCACTTTGCCAGGAAGTATCTGAGAGAGGAGGCCCTCCCCACGGCATTCTGCCCCGGCTGCTTCAACGGCATAATTATCAATGCTATGGCCAAGGCCTTCGAGGAAGCGGGGGTCGAGGACCTGAGAAACTACGTGTTTGTGAGCGGCATAGGCTGTGCTGCATGGATACCCAGCCCCTTCATGCTGGTGGACTCCCTCCACACCTTACACGGCAGGGCTGTACCGGTAGCTGTAGGTGTGAAGCTGGCCAACCCCAGCCTCGACGTAGTGGTGATAGGGGGCGACGGCGATCTGGGAAGCATAGGTCTAAGCCACCTCATCCATGCCGCCAGGAGGAACATAGACCTCGCCGTGATAATGGTCAACAACCTGGTGTACGGCATGACCCGCGGCCAGCAGTCGCCCACCACACCCCCAGGCCTCAGAACAGCGACCACGCCCTACGGTTCCTACGAGTACCCCATGGATATGTGCAGGATAATCCGCGAAACCAACGCCAACTACGTAGCCCGCTGGACCCCAGCCCACTTCAAGAGGCTTAAGGAGAGCATAAAGGACATCCTCTTCAGATACAAGAGGGGCTTCCGGTTCCTCGAGGTAGTAGCCCCCTGCACCACCTACGTGTCCAGGAGGCTAGGCCTAAGTCCAGGAGAAGCCCTCAAAAACCTCATGAGGAGAAGCGTCAGCCTGGAGACAGCTAAGAAACTAGAGCCCGAAGAGTTGAAAGGCAAGGTTGTAGTCGGAGTATTCAAGGCTGAGGACAAACCCGGCTACCTGGACCTCTACGCAGCCTACGTGGAGAAGGCCCGGAGGAGTGCTGGAAATGGGTGAGAAGAGCATACTTGTAGCAGGTATAGGTGGGCAGGGAGTAGTGTTCGCTGCAACCACCCTGGCCAAAGCCCTCTTCCTCCAAGACTTCCACGTTGCACAGCTCCAAAGCTACGGCGCCGAGGTCAGGGGCGGGGCAGTTCTGGCCTGGGTGATATACTCTGAGAGCCCCGTGACCTGCCCATTCACCGACACCTACGACCTAGCCCTATTCCTACACAAAGCAGGCCTAGAGGAGGCCAGACGCAAGGGCCTGCAGTGGAGGCAGGCCATAGTAGACGAGGATCTTGTCAGACCTACGGGGCCACACATCTTCAAGGCCTATCCTATACATAGGTTGGCCAGAGAAGCCGGGCTTGAGGGGAGGGAGAACATTGTTGCCATCGGCATCCTAGCCGGACTAGGCCACGTCGACCCCAAGGCCTTGGAGGAAGTGCTAAGTACAGGCAGAGGTAATGCAAATAACCTTAAGGCGCTGGAGCTAGGGATGAGGGTTGCGTCGCATAGGTTCTAACCTGCTTTCTAGGCACACAACATTAGACGCTACTCGCCCACCACGATCTCTGAAAGTAGCAGGGCAAACGCTGTGAAGGCCAGATAGTGTAGCCCAAGCACGGATAGCTGGGATCCTATAGGTTGTCCCAGCATGAGGCTATCTATAGCGGCTGCCGAAAGCAGGATCACGGGGAAGGAGTATATCAGGGTTATAAGCGGGATCAGTAGGAACTTCCCCTCAGAATACATGGTTAGCGCCGAGACTAGCGATGAAATGCCTGAAAGGTTAAGCCCCACCACAGCTACCAGCACCACTGTAGCTACAGGGTCGACGTTGGGCAGACCGTTGAATACCCATATACATGCCAGCGTGGCCAAACTGGCTATGCTTACCATTACGAACGTATACACCGTCTTGGCAGCGAACAGCAGCGAGGGTGGTATGGGCAGAGTCTTGAGCCCCTGAAGCGTGTGTTTATCATACTCCCTGGTGAAAGACGTGGTTGTTATGAAGAACGTCGAGAGCAGCGAGATTATCAAGGTGAATGCTAGGGGCTCAGGCCCAGAGCCCTCGCCAGCCAGGAGTGAGAACGTTAGGGCGCCCGCCAGGGGGAAAGCAAGTATAGCTGCCACCTCGTACGCGCGCCTTGCCTCTATTATAACGTCCTTCCACACGAGTGTGGCCAGCATTTTCACCAGATTCACGGCTCATTAAACCTCCGCAACCTACCGTTCTGGATACTGAAAACCGCAGCACCAAGCCTTTCGACTAGCAAGGGGTCGAGGGTGGGTGAGGCTGCAAGCACAGTTCCGCCCCCCTTCACAAGTCTTGCCAGCATCTCAACCACAGCGTCGCGGCCAGCCGGGTCCAAACCCGTGAGGGGCTCATCCACTATGAGGAGCTTAGGTCTGTGAAGCAAAGCCCTGGCTATATTGGCCCTCCTCCTCCACCCGAAGGAGAGCTCACCGACCCTGAGCCCCCAAACCCTGCGGAGCCCAAGCATGTCAACCACCTCGTCCAGAAACCTAGGTTCTGCACTGTAGAACCTACTGTAGAATTCGAGGTTCTCCTCAACTGTAAGTTCCTCGTAGAGCAGGTTTTCGTGAAGCACCACTCCCACCTTCTCTTTAACCTGGGGCGATGCTGGATCCCCGCCGAACACCGCAATACGCCCCCGTGTCGGTCTCCACAGTCCACCAACCATCTTCAGCAGGGTCGACTTGCCGGACCCGTTAGGCCCCATAACCAGGTATGCAGAGCCTTCAGGTATCTCGAGATTCACATCCTTCAGAACCCATCTCCGGCCCAGCAACTTCCAAACCCTAACGGCTACCACTGCAGGAGGCATCCAGGAGGCCCTCCGCTTATCCTTATTGCTGGCCTTCGGGCTCGGCGGGCTTGTAGGCTGAGGGGCATTTGGTTAGAACCTCTCTCGCTATTATGGCCGTGCCGTTGAAGCTGCCCTTAGCCACCACTATGGCGCCGTCATACACGTTTATGTTGGAGGTCCCTACATACACTACCCTGACAGCCTCCCTGCCCGTAGAGTTCTCGTCAAATATGACGAATTCGATGTGGCTTCCCCGGTAGGCTATAGTGCCGTTAACCACCTTACCCATCACCACGACCTCACGACCCACCAGGTTCTTCTCGTAAAGGTCGGACACGCTGAGATACTGGGTCGATCCCAGTATGGATATTATGAGCAGCGCCAAAACAGCGGCGCCAAGGACGCC
>JALURJ010000242.1 GCA_027016915.1 Desulfurococcales archaeon
GGGATAGGCTCTCCACCCCGGCTCACTGTAGGATGACGCTATCCTGTCGAGGCCTCCCCACTCCGGCCTCTCCTCCTCCATCCCTGGGCCCAGGAGGGGGTCCAGGCACCGCCTAGCTTCATGGATGCAGTCTAGGCCGGGAAGGGGGATCTCGACGATGCCCGGCCCGGGGCCCCGGGTTGCAAGCCTCGTCACTCCGAGGGCCCCGACGCCGCGGCCGTGGACCAGTACTCCGTTCCTGAACCCCCTGTACCCTGCCCCCGAGGCCTCGAGGATACACCAGGCGGTCTCCAGGGCTTTGTCCAGGGTTTCGCCTAGCCCGGCTGAGGGGTGTACCAGGAATATGTAGGTCCCCCCGTCCTCGTAGACGGCCTCAGGGCCCCCGGTCATCCTCCTGTAGGTGTGCTCCGGCTTCTCGGAGGGCTGGTAGAACCCTAGAACCCTGCCCCTCCACCTCCACCTGGCTGCGAAGCCAGCGGACCTCACGGCGCCCCGGAGGACTAGGGTTGACAGGTACTCTGCAAGCGCCTGGAGGTGGAAGGGTGAGGGCGCCTCCGACACGTCTACCCAGAGGGTGCGGGTCCTGGACATGCTACCCTACCTCTATGCCTAGGAGCGCCGAGGCTGCCCGGCCGAACAGGAACGTGAGCATGGCTGCGCCGAGGCCTGCCAGAGTTAGCTCAAGCATCTTCTTCCTTATGCTCAGCTCCGCCGACACGGCTATGATGAACCCTGTCCCGCTTATCATGGCTGCTGCGAGGAGGAAGGAGAGGGGTGTCGCCACCCTTATGGGTAGTCCTAGGAAGTAGGGGAGGAGGGGCACCATGGCTCCGAGCAGGTAGAAGAGCCCTGTGTAGAGTCCGGCCTTGGCGGGGTTCTCGAGGGCCTCCTCCCTTAGCCCGTGCTCCTCCTCAGCCACCAGCCTCGTCATGAGGTCCTGGTTACTCGCTGCCTCCTCAGCCACAGCCTCCGCCGTTTCGCGGCTGAACCCCTTCTGGGATAGGCTGCTGGCTATCCTCCGCTTCAGCACCCCGGCGACGTGGCGGGACATGAGCTTGATCCTGTTGATCACGCTTAGCCTCACCTCCCTCTGAGCCCTGACGCTGGTGAAGGAGCTTATACCCATGGAGAGGGCCCCGCCTATGCCTACTATGGCTCCGCCCAGCGCCACATATATCGGGTCTCCGTAGGCCCCTGCCAGGCCGGCGGAGACTGAGAGTATCTCGACGAGGCCGTCGCTCATCCCTAGGACTGCGTCCCTCACGTGCTCCATGAACTCCTTGAACCTGGAGCTCTCCTCCTCGAACTCCTGCTCGTGGATCAGCTCCTCCTCAAGTATCCTCCGGACATTTTCCTTCTCCTCCCCGGTGAGCTCGGGGCTCTCCAGCATCTCCGAGTACATCTCTATGGCTCCCCGCTCACCTCTCTCCAGGAGCTTCAGGGTGAGGCCGAGGCCCAGCAGCCTGAAGAGGAGGGCCGATAGCCTGGCCCTCAGGCCGACCCTGCCGATCCGGGGCTCGACGCCCCTCTCCTTGAGGAAGCTGCGCCAGAACTCCGCGTGTCTCTCCTCCATCTCGGCCATCTGGACGAGCCTGTCCCTCAGCGGCTTGTCCCGGTACATGTTGGCCAGAAGCCTGTAGATCTTGGCGGAGTAGACCTCGTCCTCCAGGAAGGCCTTGGCGTAGCCGACAACGTCGACCCTTCCAGGCAAGCCCTGGGACACCCGGGACCTGTTACGGGTTGAACGGTAAAAACGGTGTGGTCTAAACCTCCAAAACCTCCCCGGGCGGGCCGCGTGCCTTCAGCCTCCCCTCCTCCACCACGACGACCTCGTCCGCTATGCTCCGTGCCAGCAGGTAGTCGTGGGTCGCCACAACCACACCCATGCCCCTCCCCCTGAGCTCCCTTATGAGGGATGCCAGCCTCCTCCTCTTCTCCAGGTCCAGGTGGGCTGTAGGCTCGTCGAGCAGGAGGACTCTGGGCTCTGCCGCCACAGCCCTCAGGATGGATATCAGCTGTGCCTCGCCAGCCGACAGCTGGCCCCTCTCCCTCCCAGCCAGCTCCCCTGCACCCATTCTCTCCAGCACCCGTCTAGCTCTGCTCAGAGCCTCCTCCGGGGGTGCTCCTCTGAGGAGGAGGCCGTAGGCCACGTTGTGCAGTGCTGTGCCCCTGACGAGCACCGGCTTTTCGTGGACGTAGACCACTAGGCGGCGGAGCCTGAGCCTCTCGTCCCCATCCACGGCCCAGAAATCGGAGCCCCAGAGCCTCAGGGTGCCGCGGGTGGGCCTGTACAGGGTGCCGGCTATCTTGAGCAGCGTGGTCTTGCCCGAGCCGTTGGGCCCGACCACGGCGAGGATCCTGCCTTCAGCCACCTCCAGGCTCACATCCCTGAGGGCCCACCGCCCCGAGCCGGGATACATGTGCCACACGCCCCTAAGCTCGATCGCAGCGCTCACTGCTCCCTCAGCCTCCCCAAGAACCTTAGGGTCAGCGACACGAGTACAAGGATAGCCACCAGCATGGCCCCCAGGCTCAGGGCCAGGCCGAACTCGCCCCTGGAAACCTCTAGGGCTATGGCAGTGGTGATCACCCTAGTATACCCCCTGATATTGCCCCCCACCATCAGGGCCACTCCCAGCTCCCCGAAGGCCCTAGAGAAACCCATCACCACTGCGGCTGCCAGGCCCGGCAGGGACTCGGAGAAGACGAGCCTCGCAGCCTGCCTCTCGGCGGCGCCCAGCGCTAGGGCCAGCTCGCCGTACATGCTCCACGAGTGGGTGAGGACCCTGTAGGCCACCGAGGTTATCAGCGGCGTTATGAGTATCGCTTGGCCAACAACTATGGCCCTGGGGGTGTAGAGCAGCCTAAGCATCCCCAGGGGGCCCTGGCTGCTGAGGAGGAGGTAGAGGAGGAGGCCCACAAGCACCGTAGGTATACCCACAAGCGCCTCAAGGAAGGGGACCAGGAGGCGGGAGGCCCTGGGCGACCTGGCCAGCAGGTATGCGAGCACCACGCTCCACGCTGAGGAGAGCAGGGTGGCTGTACCCGATATCGCCAGGCTCCTGGCAGCTATCTCCAGGGCCTCCCCTGCCAAGAAGCCTCACCCTCCCGCCAGCTCCTGCCACTTCTCGGCCAGCCAGTCCAGCTTCCCCTGGGCCGGGTAGAAGAGGGGCTGGCCGTACACGTCGACCTTGTAGCTGCCTATGAGGCTTTGGGCCTCCCCGGCGACGAAGTCGGCGAACATCCTGGCATACTTGGCCTCCTCCCCGCTGCAGGTTGGGACCAGGTAGACGCTGTAGATGTTGAGGAGCTCGTCGCCGCCCTGCACCATTACGTCTAGGTTGGGTATCTTGCCATCCTTCCTGAACTTCAGGTATGTTCCTATGTCGGTAAGCACGTAGGCGCCCCTCTCGTTGGCCACCAGCAGTGTGTTGCCCATCCCGCTACCCGTCTCCAGGTACCAGGGCCTGCCCCTGGGGTCTAGGCCCGCGGCCTCCCAAAGGCTCAGCTCCTTCACGTGGGTGCCGGAGTTGTCGCCCCTGCTCACGAAGAGGGCTCTGCCCTCCTCCCCCGCCTCGTATATCTTCTCGAAGGCGTCTACGGGGTCGTCCTCCCCCTTTATGCGGGCAGGGTCTGAGGGCGGCCCGGCTATGATGAAGTAGTTGTAGGCGAATATCCTGCCCTCAGCTATGGCTCCACGCGCCATGTACTGCTTCTCAAGGCTTGGGGCGTGGACGAACACCATGCAGGCGTCGCCCATCTCAGCCCTCCTGAGGGCCTCCCCGCTCCCCACGGCTATGAAGTCTATCTCCACGTTGGGGTGCTGCTTCCTGAACTGGTCCTCCAGGTAGTCGAGCAGCCCGGTGGCGTAGAGGCTTGTGGTGGTTGTCACCCTTACCCTCACCGTCTGGGCTCCGAGCTGGGTTAGGGATACGAGGACCGCCGCGGCGACTATGACTGCGAGAACCACGAGTAGCCTCGGCTTCACGATATGCACCGCCAATGTATATCGGTTATCCGATATATAATGTTAATTCATATCGGCTATGCAGGCCTCACCCGTCCCCACTTCTCCAGAGCCCTCCTAAGCTCCCTATGGGTCTCGGCGTACTCCTCCAGCGGCACGCCCTTTAGGTAGGAGTCTATGGCCTGCCTCACCGCTGCGGCGCCAGCCCTGGGACCATCGGGGTGTCCCAGCACTCCTCCACCGACCTGGATCACCAGGTCGGTGCCCAGGGCCTCTATGACTTCGGGGAGGGTTCCGGGGTGCAGTCCTCCGGAGGAGGTGGGTAGCGCCGGTTTTATGTGGAGCCAGTCCTGCTCCATGTGGAAGTCGTCTCCCTCGGGCGGCTTGTAGTGGGTGGCTCTGAGGAGTGATGCGTAGTTGACCACGTCGCTGGCCTTGGCCTCAAGCTTGCCCACGCCGGGGGTGCCGACGTGGAGCTGGTCGACGCCTACGAGCCTGTATAGCTTGGCTAGGACGAACATGGACATGCCGTGGAGGGGGTTCCTCGTGAAAGCTGCGTGGAACGCCCTGTGGGCGTGGATCCCTAGGCCGTACTCCTCGGCCAGGTCCCTGATCCTCCTGAGGGCCGCCCACCCCACTATGACCACGTCCACCATGATGAAGGGGTTCCCGTAGTCGGCTACGAGCTTGAGCCTCCTCTCCATCTCCTCCACGTCGGCCGTTATGTTGGCCAGCCAGACCTTCCTCTCCCCCGTCTCCTTCTCTGCCCTGTCTATAGCCTTCATCATGTGTTTCGCCCTCTCCTCGAACCTGCAGAAGGAGGGGCTGGTCAGGTTCTCGTCGTCCTTCGCGTAGTCCATGCCCCCGGCGAGGAACTCGTAGGCCACCCTACCAAGCTCCTCGGCGGTGAAGCCGACCTTGGGCTTGGGGACTGTGCCCACTATGGGCCTGCCGTAGATCTTGTAGGTCTCCCTGACCCCGCTGATCCCCTTAACAGGGCCCCTGAAGTGCTCGAGGAACCTTGGGGGGAGGTATATGTCCTCAACCCTCAGGCCCTTAACCCTCTTCATACCATACACGTTGCCAGCCACCGATGCCAGGAAGCCGGGCAGGTTGCCCTCCTCGAAAAGCTCGAGGGGGTAGGCCACCCTCACCAGGTAGCTGCCGTCGCCCAGGTCCTTTATCTCGTACGCCTTGCCCCTGAGCTTCCATATCCTGTCGGGCACCACTGAGAGGGTTGTCCACGTGCCAACACTGCTCTCCGAGGCCACGGCCCCCGCAGCCTCGCGGACGGTGAACCCGTCGGCTGGCGTCACCCTGAAGACCACCACAACATCGTTGCTGGGGTCGGGCACGTATTTTTCATCTATGAAGGCGTCATACCACTCGAAACCCCCGGTCAAGGCGGGCACCTCTGTTCTAATTGGCCTCATACCCTAATAACCGTGTTCTGCATGGTAGGCTAACCGGGGGGTTTAGGGATCCTTACACGGATGGTGGTGATATTTATTTTAAAAGTTATTAGGGGAAACGGACAAGATGATATAACCAGGTAATAAGCCGTGACCACTCATCTCACCACCGGTTTCTGCGGTGACTGCACCCACTACGCTCCCCACGAACCCTACAACTTCATGGGCCTCTGCTGCAGGACCGGCGAACTCCGCGTGTACATGTGCAACCCCTGCCCCGACTACTCCCCCCGCACAGAGGCGGAGGCTGCAAGGGCCCTTGAGGAGAGGGGCTGGGCCTACTGCGCCACCTGCAGGGAGCCCCTCTTCACCCCCGAGGAATTGAAGGCCCATAGTGGGCACCTCCTGGTGAGCGACGTCTTCCTGGACGAGGCCGGGTTCGAGGACTCGCCTGCAGCCGACTAGGGTGGTACTGTGAGGAGCGAACTGGTGTTCATGCTGGGAGGCCCCCAGGGGGCGGGGCTCGAGACCAGCGCCCAGATCCTCGCCACCAGCCTGGCCCGCCTAGGCTACGGCGTGGTCTCCGACAGGGAGTACTACTCCAACATCAGGGGGAAGCACAGCTACGTCCACTTCAGGGCATCGTCCCGCGGGACTCCGCTAGCCCTAACCTACCCGGTGGAGCTTCTCGGCGCCATGGATGCTGAGACGGTTTTCACCCACTACAAGGACCTGGCCGAGGGGGGCTACCTGGTCTACGACAAGAGCCAGGAGGGCAGGAGCTTCGACAGAATACCCAGCATGGGGAGGGAGCTGAAGGCGAGGCTCCGCCGCGAGTTGGGGGAGCAGGGGCTGGACGGAACCCTGGGCTCCCTGGCCAAGTGGCTCTCAGAGCGGGGCGTCAGGCTGGTAGGGCTGAACTACCCCGAAATACTGGCCAAGCTCGCCGAGAAGTACGAGCTGCAGAGGGCCCAGGCCTCCAGATATGTGAGCTCCATACTGGTCGGAGCCGTTGCCGGCCTCCTAGGCCTCGACGAGGAGTCGGTCAGGGCCGGGGTTGAGAGGAGGTTCGCTGGCCGGGAGGTGCTTGTGGAGCAGAACACCTACCTCGCGTCAATGGTTGCCAGCATGGTGAGGGAGATGCACGGCGAGCCCCTCAGGCTGGAGGAGTCTCGGGGAGCCCCGGGGGAGGTTATGGTTGTAAGCGGCAACGACGTGGTGGCGCTGGGCAAGGTTGTTGGGGGCCTCAGGTTCCAGGCGTACTACCCGATAACCCCTGCAGCGGATGAGAGCTTCCTCCTCGAGCGCTACGAGAGGGTTGGGGAGAAGGCCTCCCTAGTGGTCCTCCAGACGGAGGACGAGATAGCAGCCATAGCAGCCGTGATCGGGGCAGCCCTCACCGGCGCCAGGGCCGCTACCGCCACCAGCGGGCCCGGCTTCAGCCTTATGGTCGAGGCGTTGGGGTGGGCAGGGATCAACGAGGTCCCCATGGTGGTCACATATTACCAGAGGGGAGGGCCCTCCACGGGAATGCCCACCAGGGGGAGTCAGAGCGATCTGCTCTTCACCCTCTTCGCATCCCACGGCGAGTTCCCGAGAATAGTTCTGGCTTCGGGGGACCACCTAGAGGCTTTCCGCGACGCTGTGGAGGCCTTCAACCTGGCCGAGAAGTACCAGACCCCCGTGATACACCTGCTCGACAAGTTCCTGGCCAACACCATAGCCACCATACCCGTGCCTGACCCCTCCGAGCTTAGGATAGATAGGGGCAGCCTTGCCGAGAGCCCGGGGGAGGATTATAGGAGGTTCGACCTCTCATCACCCATCTCCCCCAGGGCGTTCCTAGGCTCAGGCCCCCCAATGTGGTTCACCGGGGACGAGCACGACGAGGTAGGCCACATAACCGAGGACCCCGAGCTCAGGATAGCCATGCATGAGAAGAGGATGAAGAAGCTGGAGCTGGCCGACAGGGAGATACCGCCGGAGGAGAGGGCTGTGCTCTACGGCCCCCGGGACGCCGACCTGCTCCTCCTAGGCTGGGGCTCGGTGAAGGGCGTAGCCCTCGACGCGGCGAGGGTGCTGGAGGGGGAGGGTGTTGGGGTGGCATACCTCCACCTAAGGGTGCTGGAGCCCTTCCCAGCAGCCTACGTCCGGGAGCTGCTTGAGGGCTTCGGGCCAGAGAGGGTCGTAGCGGTGGAGCACAGCTACGACGCCCAGTCCGCGATGCTTGTGGCTCTTAGGACGGGCTTCGTGGTTAGGAGGAGCATCGTGAAGTACACTGGCAGGCCCATATACACCCACGAGCTGGTGGAGGCGGTTAAACGCGTACTTGGGGGAGAGGAGAGGGTGGTGTTGAGCTATGGCGCTTAACCCCAACCAGTATAGGACGGATGTGTGGATAGACTGGTGCCCGGGCTGCGGCAACTTCGGCATAACGTCGGCCCTCTACAGGGCGCTTGCCGAGCTGGGCCTGGAGCCTTCGAGGACGGTGATAGTTTCGGGGATAGGGTGCTCCGGCAAGACGGCCCACTTCGTGAGGGTGAACGGCGTCCACACCCTCCACGGGAGGGCCATACCCTTCGCCACAGGGATAAAGCTGGCCAACCCCGGCCTGGAGGTGATAGTGCACGGCGGTGACGGGGACCTGCTAGGCATAGGTGCAGGGCACTTCGTGGCGCTGGGGAGGAGGAACATCGACATAACCGTGGTCATGCATAACAACGGGGTCTACGGCCTCACCAAGGGGCAGGCCTCCCCCACCCTTAAGAGGGGGGTGAAAACCAAGGCGCTGGCCAAGCCCAACATCCAGGACGCTGTGAACCCCATAGCCCTAGCACTGGCCTCAGGCTACACCTTCGTGGCGAGGAGCTACGCCCTCGACACAAAGCACCTCGTCGAGACCATCAAGAAGGCCATACGCCACAAAGGCTCAGCCTTCATAGACGTGCTCCAGCCATGCGTCGCCTACAACGACATACTCACGGTCCAGTACTATAGGGAGAGGATCTACAGGCTGGAGGATGAGGGCTGGGACCCCCTGGTCAGGGAGCCCAGCGAGGAGGAGGCGGAGGAGAAGATCGCGAGGGCCTGGGAGAAGAGCATGGAGTGGAACAGCAGGATACCCATAGGAGTCTTCTACCAGAACCCCCACGTGCCGACCTTTGAGGAGAGGCTTGCCGAAAGGCTGCCAGACTACCTGGACAACCCGCCAGCGCTCCAGAGGATCTCGGGTCCGGGCGGGGAGCCCCTGGTGGGGCCCGGCGAGTTCCGCGAGGCCTTCAGGGACTTCATAGTGGCTGTGAGGAGGCGCCGGTAGGCTTTCCGGGGTATGCCTGAACCATTTTTTTCGAGAACCTCTTATACCATTCAAGCTCTTCAGGCGTGGCAACATGTATCTCCACGGGCGCGTCGAGACCTATCTTCTCAAGGATGGCTATGGCGATCCGGGACCTCCCCGAAGCACTCTTCGGCGTGTTGGGGGAGACGACCAGCACGTCTATATCGCTGGCCATGGTTGCGTCGCCCTCCGCGGTGGAGCCGAAGAGGAACACCTCAACGTTTCCCAGGAGCTTCTCGGCTATGCTGCCGATGGTAGCCGCTACTCTTAAGGGGTCGTCCAAGTATCTGCGCATCTCCTCCCTACGCTTCCTGCTGAGCCAGGGCTTGCTCACTCCCCACCCTCCTCCAGGAACTTTGCAAACTTTTCAACCAGTTGGAGCATGTGTTTCACTTCCTCCTCCTCGAACTCTACGGGCAGGTAGCGTGCAGCTATATATGCTGACTCCAGGTTCCCTATGACGTCTATGTTGTCCTTGAAGAACCTCTCAATGGCCTGGTCGCCCGTGACTTCCGCCAGGACGCGGAAGAGCCTCCTAAGTGAGTGGGTGCGGGGGTAGTCTCCAACCTCCAGGAGGAGTTTGTATTTCAGCATGAGTTGCAATGCTTGCTCCAGGTTGAAGGCTGCAAGGTCGTACACGCCCTTCTCCATAAGGTGTTTGGCAGTGTCCAGGAAGCCCTTAGCCCTCCTAAGCAGGAACTCCGCCTCGCTCCTCCTCACCAATACCGGGCTACCTCTACATAGTAGTTTGAGGCTCCGCTAATAAACTCAGGGCAAAGGCC
>JALURJ010000243.1 GCA_027016915.1 Desulfurococcales archaeon
GAAGTGGAAGGTTCTGAGGGTCATCTGGGTGCTGGGCTCGCCTATGGACTGTGCAGCCACGGTTCCAACGGGTTCTGCTGGCTCCACCAAGTTGTTGAAATACTCTTCGGCGACGAGTTCGACCACCCTGTCAACGTCTTCAGGTGTGAGAAGGTCCTTGACGTTCTCCAGTTTCTCCCGAACCTCCTCAACTATCTTGAGGGGCACACCCCTCTTCCTGAGTTCCTCGGTCTTCACAGTTATGATCTTGTCTATCGTGGGCTTCTCAGCCTTCCTTTTCATCGCCTTCTTTTTCTTCTCGGTCTTCGCGGGTTTCTTGGTCGTCTTGGTTTTCTTAGCCTTCTTGGCGCCAGCCTTCTTAGCCATAAGGTATCACCTCTTCCAGCCGACCACCTTCTCGACGATGTGGTCAATGTCTACCGCCTTGCCGTGCACGCTCTTCATGGGATCTATGCTATCCTCACCGTAGGCAAACTGGACTATCGCGCCGTTCGGCAGCCTGACGGTGCCGTCGTACTCCACCCTCAGGTCTTGGAGAGCATTGATAAGTCTGCGCTGCATGTAGCCGCTCTGCGAGGTCCTCACAGCAGTGTCGACGAGGCCCTCCCTCCCACCAGCTGCGTGGAAGAACATTTCTATCGGCGACAAGCCCTTCCTAAAGCTGCTGTAAACGAAGCCCCTGGCTGCTGCGCCTATATCGCCCTTCCTGAAGTGGGGCAGGGTTCTATGTCTATAGCCCCTCCTGATACGCTCGCCCCTCACCGACTGCTGGCCAAGCACAGCAGCCATCTGGGTGAGGTTCAGCGCGCTGCCCCTGGCTCCGGCCCTGGCCATTATGAAGGCGTGGTTCATGGGGTCGAGGTAGTGGGCCGCCACCTCTCCGGCCTGGTCCCTGGCGTCCGCCAGCACCTCCATTATCCTTAGCTCCAGGGTCTCCTCAGGGGTCCTACCCGGGATCGGTTCGAGCACACCCCTGTTATACTGGTCTATGAGTTCGCGGACCCTCCTCTCGGCTCCACGCAGAATCTCCTCTATCTTCGCCGAGGCCTCCCTGGGAATCTCGACGTCGCTGAGGGTCATCGTGAACCCGTGCTTCTCGATGTACCTGAGGAACATCTTGAACACCCTGTCGAAGAAGTCCCTGACGAAATCGTAGCCATAGTCCTTGGCCAGGTAGTGGATCAGGTTCTCGGGCTGCTGATCCCCAATGGACTTCTTGTCGATCACGCCTTCCAGCAGGACGCCCTTCTTCACAACGACGTAGGAGTCGTGGAAGCACTCCTCGTCGTCGCAACGCATAGGCCCCGCATTAATATTGGCTTTCCGCCTATAGGTGAAGTCCTTAGGCAGGAAGAGGCTAACTAGCTGTTTGCCGGTCCACCTCTTTTTGGGCGAAAGTATGGCTGGCTCGGGCATGTCACCCCTATAGCCAGCCACCGCTAGTAACTCTACTACGTCCTCCTTGGTGAGGAGCGTCGACTTGGAGGTTAGGAGGTACGCTCCACTGATATAGTCCTGGAGCCCGCCTATTATTGGGCCGCCATACCTGGGTGACAGTATCTGGTACTGTACAAGCATCAACGTACGGGCTTCAGCCTGGGCCTCCTCCGTCTGAGGCACGTGGAGGTTCATCTCGTCGCCGTCGAAGTCAGCGTTGTAGGGTGGACAGACGAGGAGGTTGAGTCTGAAGGTCTTGCCTGGTAGTACCCTAACTATGTGGGCCATGATGCTCATCCTATGGAGGCTTGGCTGCCTGTTGAACAGCACTATATCGCCGTCCATGAGGTGCCTCTCTATGATGAACCCAGGGGCTATGGTTTCGGCCAGGGCCTTCCGGTCCTTCACGAATCTAAGGTCGATCCTCCTGCCGTCGGGCCTTATAATGTAGTTGGCGCCCGGCCACCTCTCCGGCCCGTTAAGCACATACTTCCTGGCCTCCTCAAGGTTCCAGGGTGTAACCTTGAGAGGCACTGTGAGTATCTTGGCGATCTCTACCGGCACACCTACCTCGTTTATGCTTAGATTGGGGTCGGGCGAGATCACGGTTCTTGCCGAGAAGTCGACACGCTTGCCGGAGAGATGGCCTCTGAACCTTCCCTCCTTGCCCTTAAGCCTCTGGGCCAGGGTTCTAAGCGGCCTGCCCGACCTGTGCTTGGCGGGCGGCAGGCCCGGTATCTCGTTGTCAATATAGGTGGCCACATGGTACTGAAGGAGGGACCAGAGGTCGTCCACTATGAGCTGGGGCGCTCCAGCCTCTATGCTCTCGGCAAGCCTCTCATTGATCCTGACTATATCGACAAGCTTGTGGGTAAGGTCGTCCTCAGCCCTAATCCCGCTCTCCAGCAGAATTGAAGGCCTGACCTGGATGGGCGGCACTGGAAGCACTGTTAGCACCATCCATTCGGGCCTGGCCTCCTCAGGATCTAGGCCTAGCAATCTCACGTCGCTGCTGGGAACCCGCTCCAGCCTGGCCCTAACCTCGATGGGTGTAAGCTTGACCACACCCTCACGCTTCTCCTCGTAGAAGGTGACGGGTTTCTCTAAGCGTATCTTGTACTGGACCGCGCCGCAATGTGGGCACTTCATATTCTTCACTGCCTTCTTCTTAACGTGTGTTATTAGGGCCTTGGCCAGTAGGGGCCACTTCCCCTCCAAACGCTTCAGCAGCTCTGAGTACTTCTCTATGTCGCTCTGAGGGATGAGTAGGCGCCCACAGTTCCGACACGTAGTTCTAAGAATATCGTGGATGTGCTTCACAAATCCGACGTGGATAACCGGGCGCGCCAGCTCTATGTGGCCGAAATGCCCGGGGCACTGGGCCAGGGTGTTCCCGCAGACGGGGCATCTCTGTCCAGGCTCTATAACTCCTAGCCTGCGGTCCATGAGGCCTCCATCTACAGGCAATCCGTCCTCGTCGTAAGTCTCAGCGGTGACTATGGCTGTCTGCGACATCTTCCTTATCTCCTGGGGGGAGAGTATGCCGAACTTTATGTTGCGTATAATCTTGTTCAACGCCATCACACCTCCTTAAGGGCTTTTTCAAACACGTCTCCCGGCT
>JALURJ010000244.1 GCA_027016915.1 Desulfurococcales archaeon
TCCTATAGTGGTTAGTAAGGCGGATGAGGATCTGATTAGGCTGGTTAAAAGGCTTGCGGAGACTGTTGACGGCGAGGTGGACAGGGGGGTGGCTACTCTTGCTGCGAGCCTGATACTTGAGAAGCGGCTCAGGGATCCTAGGCTGCTGAGGATAGTGTTCTACTATCTCTATGGCGGTAAGGGGGTTAAGCTCACCAAGGAGGATAGGCAGATACTTGAGAAGCTCCGCCAGGCTGTAAGGGAGGCCCTGGAGAAGTATCGTAGGAGCCAGGTCATAGAGGTTATTCTGGATACTCAGACCTTCTCGGTTAAGAAGGTGCTGGGCTACGGCGGGGAGGTGGAGGAAGAGGATCCTGTCATGATGTTCCTCCTGCTCTCCGAGTACTTGGCCGGCGCCTGAACTTTTAGGTTTGGGGATGTTGCTAGTCGTTCCTAGTTATCTCCCTTAACCTCTCAACCCCGCCTACAAGCTCTATGATCTCGGCCACCTCGGGAGGCACAAGGCTCCTCCACGCGGGATCCCCCCGAGCTATCAGCCTTCTAATATACTCTCCCCTCAGCCTCTCCCTGTCGTAGCAGGGGGGCTCCTCAACCTTCAGGCCAGCATCACGGAAGACCCTGGATATCACAGGGTTCCTAGTAACTATGGATTCCACCGGCGGCACCATGTTGATCACGTAGTGGGCTCGGCCCACGTGGACCTCCATTGTTGGGAGGCAGCTCGTTATCACCCTCTCGAGGGGGATCCCGGCACCCCTTAGAGCCTCCCTTATCATCCAAACCCTCTCACCGGCTGTGAAGGGGTTTCTCTGGGTGTGGCTCTCCGACGCCATGCCCACCATTATGACGGCTTCATCGTACCTCTCCAGGATCCACTCCACCACTTTGAGGTGGCCTAGGTGGAAGGGCTGGAACCTGCCGAAGAACAGGGCACGCCTGGCCTGCCTCACCAAGCCTGAACCCTCCTGAGTCTATTTGGGCGATGAATTATTAAATAATCCCGGCCAATGGGGTGGGCCGGGAGTGCAGGCTCATGGATCCGCTCAGCAGCCTGACAATTCTAGCAGCAGCAATGTTCGCTGGCTTCATGGGCGCCCTTCTCGGCATCGGCGGCGGCAGCATCATGGTCCCAGTATTCACGGTCACCCTCGGTATAAACGTCAAGGTTGCCGTGGCGACGAGCCTGACAGCGCTCATCGCGACAAGCGCTATTAGCAGCTCGGTCTACCTGAGGAAGAGACTTGTGAACCTGAGGCTCGCCGTGGTTCTGGAGGGGGCCACAGTTCTCGGCTCGGTGACGGGGGCCTCGATAGCGGCGGCCATACCCGACTGGGCTGTCGAGACACTGTTCGGAATAGTGCTTTTCTACGCCTTTACGGTAATGGTTCTCCGCACCCTAAGGCCCCCGAGAGTTAAGGAGGCTGGCGGGGGAAGGTTCTCCTACTATGACGACGCCCTGCGCAGGGTGGTAAGCTACGATTACCGGAACCTGCCCATAGCGACGGCTCTCAGCTTCCTTGCAGGCATAGTTTCGGGGATGCTGGGCATAGGTGGTGGCACGGTGAAGGTGCCCATCCTCGACCTCGTCGCAGGTCTGCCCATGAAGGCGGCGGTGGCGACTAGCAGCTACATGATAGGGATAACCGCCTCGGGGGGATCTCTTGTATACTTCTTTAAGGGCTTGATAGATCCGCACATAGTGGCCCTCGCCGTAGCCGGGATAATAGCCGGGTCAAGGCTGGGTGCCGCCGTTATGACCAAGCTAAAGTCCAGGGTTCTGAGGGTGATTTTCAGCGTGTTCCTCGCCTACTATGCTGCGAGGATGATCATGAGGGGTGCAGCGGGATGGTGGAGCTAGCCGAGCTCTCACGGGTTCTGCGTGTGGGGGTTGCAGCGGGGCTTGTCCTAATGGTGGTAGGCCTTGTGGCAGGCTCCAATGTGTTAACAACCATGGGTGTGCTGACCCTCATACTGACCCCGGCTGCGGGGCTGGTGTATGCTGCCCTCATACTGGCGGGGGAGAAGGATGGCAAGCTCTACGCTGCAGCGGCGCTGCTAGACCTGGCCCTTATCCTTGGAACCCTCCTATACCTAGCCGTGATCCGTTGATCGGATTTAAACACCTATGTAAATTTTATTCATTCTTGTATAAGCAAATGTTAAAAACTCGTTTACCAACCCTCGTCATAGGGACTAGTTATGTCTACACCCCCCAGCCCCTCAAGAAGGGCTTTTCTCCAAATACTGGGCTCCGCCGCCATAGCAGGCGTCGTTGGCTACGCAGTTGGCTCCTCGCTCGCCCCCCAGAAAACCGTTACCACTACCACCACAGTCACCAAGCAAGCAGCCGCCAAGACCGAGACAGTCACCACAACTGTCACCCAGACAGCTGCAGCCAAGCTTACGGCGGCTTGGATATATGTAGGCCCGATAGGCGACGCTGGCTGGACCTACGCTCACAATGCTGGGAGGGAGCACGCCTCCAAAGTGTTCGGCGACAGGCTGGACGCCAAGTATGTGGAGAAGGTGCCGGAGACAGGGGCCAAGCAAACCATCCAGCAGATGATCGAGGACCAGGGTGCGAAGGTGGTGTTCGCCACGAGCTTCGGCTACTACACGGCTATCCAGGAGCTAGCCAAGAAGTACCCCGACGTCTGGTTCTGGCACTGCAGCGGCCCCTACGAGTTCTTCACCGACCTCCCCAACGTCGGAACATATTTCGCCGAACTCTACCAAGCCTACTACCTGAACGGCCTCATAGCAGGCGCAGTGACCCAGACGGGCAAGGTGGGCTACGTCCCCGCCTACCTCATCCCCGAGGTTGTTAGACACATCAACGCCTTCGCCCTGGGCGCCAGGGACGGGTACCGTCTGGTCCACGGCAAAGACAAGGACGTCACAGTCTACGTGGCCCCCGAACTCAAGGCATGGTTCGCTCCCGACAAGGCCGAGATCAGCGCTAAGAACCTGGTCGACAACTATGATGTAGATGTGATAGCGTTCACGGAGGACACCTACACCATTCCAAGCGTGGCGGAGGACTACCAGAGGCAGGGC
>JALURJ010000245.1 GCA_027016915.1 Desulfurococcales archaeon
CCTAACATCCCCTATAACAACCTCGTCAGGCCCCCCAGGCATGGACGCCAACTCCTCTACGATGCCTGAACCCATATCCCCCGCACCGCCCAGAACGAGGACACGTGCCACCTTTAACCCACCGAGCAAAAATCGGCACCCAGCCTAATTAACCGTGAGGCAGGCCCCACCCCGCTTTGCCTCCCTCGGCCGGGCTATCGCCTCCGGAAGGATGCATCCATTAGAAGCCATTCTCCACGGACCCCCAGCAGGAGGCCCAGCCTTCCCCGCCCCTTCAGAGCCATCTGGGAGGCTGGCGGCTCTCCCACGGCTGTGTATGGACACATCTCCTTGAAGCACCACGATTCCTACAGGCCCCACATTGTCAGCTGGACATGTTTTATACGTGGAGCCTACCCCAGCACCTACAACGTTGTCTTTTTAGGCACAACGCGCTAAGGTTTAAGGAGTACCGCCGTCTGCACGGTGGGTAGCGGGATGTCGGGGATACTTAGCATTTTGAGGCGCAGGCCCTTCGCCGTTGTCGGGCATAGAGGTGCTGCAGGCCTCTGCTGGGAGAACACGATAGGGTGCATCAAGCTGGCCCTGGAGACAGGTGTGGATGCTGTGGAGGTCGACGTGAGGCTCACCAGAGACGGCGTCCCGGTGCTGGTCCACGACCCCGACCTGGCCAGGCTGGCCGGGCTTGGGGTCAGGGTTGCCGATGCAAGCTACGAGTGGTTGGCGAAAAACGTCCAGGTTGGGGGAGTGGAGCCCATACCGACCCTCGACGATGCCTTGAAGGCCGTGGGTGGGCGTGGAGGCATACTGGTGGAGGTCAAGGAGCGGGAGGCCGTTGCAGCAGCGGTAGAGGTCCTGGAGGCCTGGAACGCCCTCGACTGGAGTATGCTGGCAAGCTTCAGCCTAGACGATGTCCAGGCCGCTCGGAGGCTCTCCGGCAACATACATGTCGGCGTCTTCTGTGCCAGGTGCAGGGAGGTTACCACCGGCCTCGGCGAAGACGTCGAGGCTCTCCTAATGCACTACAGCCAGGTCGACCGCGAGGCTGTGAGGATCGCCTTATCCGCGGGCGTGATACTCGGAGCCTGGGTGGTTAACTCGCTAAGCGAGGCCAGGCGGCTTGCCAACCTAGGCGTCAACGCCTTGATCACGGACCACCCCGACAGACTTGTGGAGCTCAGACGCAGGCTAGCCGGGGTGTATGAGCCTTGATAAGGTCTCCGCCACCCCACATGTCCAGCATAATGCCCTGGAGAAAAATATACCTGGTCTCGGAGGGCGGCTATATCCACAAGTTATCCCAGCTTAGGAGAAGCGATATGAACAGGATAGGGCTGGGAAGGGACTATTGGGTCATATTCGAGGCTGCCCGCCTCTGGCACAGGAAGCTCATACCGGTACCAGCCCTCATCATATACTGGAGGCTTAGAAAGAGGCTGAGGGAAGGCTACTGGAGCCGCATGGGGAGAGACCCCGAGGCCGGCGTACTGTGCAGGTTCATAGAACTGGCAGCACTCCTCGAGGACCGTGTGGACGACGATCAGCTTGTCCGAGAAGCCCTGAGAATAATAATCAGCCACGAGGAGGGCCTCCCCCTCATACTCAACCAGGCTGTAGAGCCTGAGACAGGTTCTTCGGGCAGATGCCTCTACGGGCTCATCCAGCTCCTACCGAAGATCCGGGACCCCGGCCTCAGGAGAGAAGCCTTGGAAGCTATACGTATCCAGGCCAACTTCCTGCTGAACTCGTTCATAGAGGAAGACGGGGAAAGGTGTGGGTGGCACTACTACAAAGGCCGGGACAGCCCTATAGGCATAGCCACCTCCCTCAGCCTGAGGGGGCTCGTCAGACTCCTCCTCGCAGAGAAGGAGGGAGTTAGGGTGGATGTGAGCCTCGAGAAGGCCAGGGAGGTGGTGGGGAGGACGCTTCGGTTCCTGGTAAGGGCCAGAGGACCCTATGGATGGAACGACGACCTGGACCCTTCAAGAGACGAGGTGATGGCAGACACCACGTTCTACATCCTGCAGACGTTCCTCATGGCCCTCGAAGACGAGAGGCTGGCCGCGGAGGTCGGCGCGGAGCTCAGGAGGGCGTTGGAGGAGGTTGCCGCAAACCTACTCCACTATGAGAAGCAGGCTAGGAAAAACATGTACGACTACGCATTCTACGTCAGAACACTGGTACTCCTCAGACAAGCCGGCCTTGCCGAGAGCGGAGACCTGCCTAGGAGGGCTGCGGAAAGGCTTTTCAAAAGAATAGACCAGCACTACTCCGAGAAGAGCGACATATACTTCGCCCAGCTATGCGCACTCATCGCCATTGAGTACGTCAGGGCGCTGAAGATGCGGCCGGAAGACCTGGAGAAGAGTGTGGCGCAGGACGCGGCGCTGCGTAAGCTCTTCAGGCTTCCCCCCATCCCCCCGGCACCCATCATGGGGAGGGAGCTCGACGTGGACGAGGTACTGTACGCTCTGACCTTCACCCCTTCACTCATAAGACTCGTAGACTTCATCGTGTCCAACAAGATAGTACACATCCTACTAGGAATACTGCTGGGAATGTTCGCCGCCATAGGCCTCAGCGACGAGGCTGTGATCTCCGGCTTCACGGGCTACGCAGAGATCCAGGGGTCCCGGCTACTGGCCTCACTGCTCGCCATAACGGCCCTGTGGATTGCCGTGAAGGTCATGTCCGGCAACATGGTGCGTTCAATAATAAGCTACGCGCTATCCCTACTAGCCGCGCAGTTTTTCATAGTAATATACCAGGTAGGCCGCCACACGGCACTAACCCCCACCACACATATGTCGCTGCTCCTGCTATACGGCATAGTAATAGACGTGGTAGGCCACGTTGCAGACAAGAGCGGCATAACCAAGCTGCTGACACAGAGATAGCTGTTGGGACCAATAAACCCAGGTTTCTTCACGCATAGGGGGTTGGGAGCGGCCAGGGCAAAGGATCCCTGGAGGGTTAGACGGGGGCAGGCCCGTATAGCCCCCCGGCCCAGGGGCTTGCAGGCCGCGTGAACGGTATTGTCGGTGAAT
>JALURJ010000246.1 GCA_027016915.1 Desulfurococcales archaeon
CCTCAGATGTACCCTGACCCCAGGCGCGTGGTACAGAACATGGCCTCCCACAGCCTGGGTGGGATCCCCGTAGAACACGTCGGGCCTCGCCATGACCTGGTTGGTTATCACCACAGCGGCATTGTATATTTCGGCCAGCCTCATGAGCTGGCGGAGGTGCCTGTTAAGCTTCTGCTGCCTTGCAGCGAGGTTCTCCCTCCCAGGATACTCTGCCCTAAAATGCCCGGTGATCGAGTCAACGACCACCAGCCTAATGTTATCCTTGGCCATCAGGCCCATCAGCTCGTCGACCACCGCCATCTGGTGGTCGCTGTTGACGGCCCTCACATAGTAGATGTTCTCCATGACCTGGTCCGGGTCGAGGTCAAGTGCACGCGCCATCGCCTCTATCCTCTCCCACCTAAAGGTTCCCTCACTATCAATGTAGGCAGCCTTCGCCGCCAGGCCTCCCTTCTCGGGCGGGAGCTGTACGTTTACCGAGAGCTGGTGGCATATCTGGGTATTATGTAGTATCACCGGTACTTCTCCACCCACACAAGTGTGGTGGTCTGGAACCACTACGTCATAGACGTAGTCGTTGTATTCTATCTCCCTAACGCTGACAACTCTTTCCCATCCAAGTCTCTTCACGATATTGATTAGCGATAGCGCCTCCTCAAGCATACTGGTACGTGCCTCGATCTCCTCCAGCAGGGCATCGACTATTCTCCGCCTCTTGGCAGGATCCTTGGGAAGACCCCTAGACAGGTAGTTTCCAATAGTGCTCCGCGAGACGCCGAGTTTCTCTGCTAGTACGCGCCGGGGGGAGAAGGGCAGGCTCCTATAGATCTCGGGGAACTCTTTAACCTCTGTTTCAAGCCTCCTCTTAGCGCTCCTCAGCTCCTTCAGCACCTGGCGGAATATCTCCTCAACCCCTTGCAGCGTCTTTAGGGAGATATATTTTTGCTTGGATTTCGAGGTCCGTGTTAACACGTGGTAAGCCGTTTTTGAACCCATGATCTTCTTGCCAAACGGCTTTCCTACGGGACCGCTGGCCCCTCCAAGCACTCTTCTATAAATGTCTCTTAGGTGTAGCGCTATTATGCCTGGAACCACGTCGTAGTTCTTCGCCATACTTGTTTCACGGGGTTTCTTGGATCTGAACGGTAGGTTCAGGACCTTCTTTCTATCGGCGCCTGTGATGAAGAGCCTGTAGTAGGTTGAGCCTTTAACCAGTTTTCTTCTGAGCGTCACCTTTATGCCAAGCTTTGCCATCAGGTAGGTTAGGCCGAATGCAAGTTTCTTGCTCTTAGTGACGATTTCTATCGCTATGGCTCCAGAGTAGTATCCATCCCCCTCTAGATAGCCTGCTAGGAAGTGTCTTGCAATGTTTTCAGGAGCCTGGAGTATTTCCTCGGGCACGAACCGTTCACCGGACTTTGTGTATGCCAGGTCTCCCAGCAGCCTCTTTACAGGCTTCCTCAGAAGGATTTTGGGCGGGCGTCTTCCGCTGGGGTCGCGATACACTCTTGGTTTGAATCCGAATCTGCGCCTTATGTAGGATTCAAGCCACGATACCAGGGCCTCACTTCTAAGGGATATGGAGAGGGGGTTGCGTGTCCCTTCGGCCACGAATAGGCCGAGGAAGTATGCGTCGTCCTCATCTAAACCTACGTTACGGGAGTCGAGGAACAGTTTACGCGGCCTAGCTATGTAGTCGCCGGGCGATATATGGCCTGCCCGGGTCCAGGAAAGCCCCCGGCGGCTCAGCACTAATAGGGGGTGTAGCTTTGTTAGCCTGATCTTGGCTCCACTTTCAGTCGTGATCTCGAGTACCTTCCTGACCCGTTCACGGTAGATTAGCGGGGCTTCAACGAACCTGAAACCCTGGCCGTCGAAGGCAAGTACCTTGAGGGTTGGGGCCTTAACGACAAATCCATTATCCATGCGTTCTTCGCCGTAAAGCTCAGCGTATTTCCTGTATAGCTCCTCTATGGTCTTGAGCCTCACCTTATCTGGGTTCATGTAGATTATGGGGGTGTCCTTGGAAACACACTTGCCCGTTCCGAACTCTCCGTAGAACTCTGTTATGGTTTTGGTCTCAATGCCGCCTCCCAGCAGGTTGTCTAGGTTCCTGCTGCCTGTGGTTATTTTCTGGATGGTCATTCTTTCCTTCTTGACCTCTAGGGCTGTCTTGAACCTGATGTCTAGGGCCTCTCTGGCGGCCTTGATTATCTTCTGGGCTGTGGTTATGGGTATCCCTGCTATGGCGCTCAGCTCCTGGGGTGTGGCGACGGCTATGGCTTCGGGGGTGGCATAGCCCGCTTCCATGAGCTTGTTCGCCACGCTGGGAGTGACTCCGGGGAGGTCGGTTATTGCTAGGGTTCTGTGCTTTTCGTCCAGATCACTCATGCCTAGGACCCTCGGATCAACTGTTTAGTGGGTCTAGGCTTATATCTATACCTTCCCGAAACTATTTAGTAATACCATACCTAGGGGCTCCGGAACATAAATTACTATCTAGAACTGATCTAGCCAGTGGCTAGTGGAGTGGAGCGGGATGCCGAGCATAGTGGTGAAGTTGAAGAGCATAAATGCTGAGAGGCTGAGCGAGAGGCTCCCACCCCAGATAAGCTTCCAGACCCAGCTCGCCCTCCCCAGCGAGGAGCCCAGGTTCCAGGAGAACACCATAGTCCTCCCCTACACGTTCACCATAACAGCCGTGCCCCCCATAGTCTCCCTCCTCCTCCGAGGCATAGTGGTAGTCCAGGGCTCCAGGGAGGAGCTGAACAAGATCAGGGAGGAGGTTGAGAAAAAGAAGATCCCGGGCCCGGTGGCGCAGGCAGCGCTCAGCTACAGCCTTGCAGAGGCAGTTGTCCTCTTCAGGGACCTAGGAGTGCCGCCGCCCATAGTCCTGCCCCCCATGCAGGGCGGCAAGCAGCAGGGGGATAAGAAGGGGTACCAGCCCGTCAGCACGATATAGCCAGCAATAATATTCTTAATTCTTTGCACCACCGTGATTATGAGGGGATAGGCCTGAAGCTACTCCTAATCCATGCCAGGAGCTTCAAGTACAGGGCTAGGGAAAAGGCCGTTCAGGACGCCGAACCCCTTGACCAGGCCCCCGGCGAGGCAGCCGTTCAGGACGCCCTTGTAGCCTTCATAACGGTGGAGGCGGAGGATGAGGCTAACCCCGGCCTTGCAGCCGAGAAGGCGGCTGAGGAGATAGACGATGTTGCCAAGCGGCTAGGAGTTGGGAGGGTTGTGGTGTACCCCTACGCACATCTCTCGCCAAACCTTGCCTCCCCCAGCAAGGCCCTCGAAACCCTAAGGTACGTCGAGGCCAAGGTTGCCGCCAAAGGCTATGAGACCATCAGGGCTCCCTTCGGCTGGTACAAGGAGTTCGACCTGGAATGCTACGGGCACCCCCTAAGCGAGCTTTCCAGGGAGGTGAGGATAGCGGAGGCTGCTAGGAGGCCTGTTGAGAAGGAGTTCTACATCATGACTCCCAAAGGCGAGCTCTACAGGCCGGAGGAGTACAGGTTCGGGCCCGGCGAGGAGGACTTTAAGGTGCTGGTGGAGAAGGAGGTTTTCGGCAAGGAGCTGGAGGGAGGCTACCCCAGGGTCAATGATTTCTGCAGGAAGTTCGGCTTCGAGTGGGAGCCCATGGGCGATGCTGGCCACATGAGGTACGGGCCCCACGCCACCCTGATGACCGAGCTGGTCTCCGAGTATGCCTGGAGGATAGCTAAGGATCTGGGTGTTCCGGTATTCAAGGTTCGTGGAACCAACATGTTCAACCTATCGTATAGGCCCGTCAGGGAGCATGCCGACCTCTTCGGCGACCGGCTCTACGAGGTCCGCGTCGATAAGAGCAGGTTCGTCCTCCGCTACGCTGCGTGCCACCAGCAGTTCTCAATGCTGAAGGACTGGGTCATAAGCTACCGAAACCTCCCCATGGGCATGTTCGAGGTGGCTGACAGCTACAGGCTGGAGCAGCGCGGCGAGGTCAACCTCTGCTTCAGGCTCAGGAAGTTCTACATGCCCGACCTCCACATCCTGACCCGCGACCTGGAGGAGGCCAAAAAGATGGCGCTCAGGGTAAGGAACAGGATACACGAGGAGATCTGGAAGCTGGGAAGGAGATATGTAGCCATCTACAATGTGACGAGAGATTTCCTGGAAGAGCATAGAGACTACTTAGAGGAGCTGGTGAGGCTTGAAGGCATGCCTGTGCTCCTCACAGTGGTCCCCGCAGGCATCTACTACTGGGTGATCAACGTCGAGTACACGATAATAGACTCCCTGGGCAGGCCTAGGGAGATAGGCACGTTCCAGATAGATGTGGGCAACGCCAAGAGGTTCGGCATAAAATACACCGATGAGAAGGGGGAGGAAAGGTACCCGGTCATCATACATACAGCCATAATTGGAAGCGTGGAGAGGTACATTTACGCCGTTCTCGACACCGCTGCAATGATGGAGAATGAAGGAAGAACCCCCCACATACCCGTATGGCTATCACCCATACAGGTGAGAGTGATACCAGTCTCTAGGGACTACTTGGGCTACGCTTTAGAAGTTGCTAGGAAAATCGATGAGGCTGGCTTCCGCGTGGATGTAGACGATAGGGATGAGAGCCTGGGCAAGAAGATCAGGGATGCAGGGATCGAGTGGATACCCTACATAGTCGTCGTGGGAAAGAGAGAGGTTGAGACAAACACGCTCAACGTTAGGGTACGCAGCGAGGGTAAGCAGAAGACCATGACCCTCGACGAGCTTGTAGGGGAGCTTGAAGGACAGACGAAGGGGTATCCCAGGAGGGATTCGACGCTCCCTCTACTTGTTTCGCAGAGGCCCAGCCTCCCCTACCTCTCCTGACAGGGGGTCAGCCGAGGGTATTCTCGTCACCCTCAGCCCTAAAGCGCCACATCATCCCCAGATCACTATCCCTGTATCGAGGCTTTTATCGAGTCTCCCGCATCGATGTTTAAATCCCGGAAAGGATAGTATCCACTAAGTATAGGTTGGCGGGTGTCTGGGGTGCTGGAGGCGCTATACTACCTGCTGAAGAGGTTCTTCCGGTACACGAGGAGCAAGGTCTTCGTGGTGGGCCTAGGCCTCGTCGCGGTGATCCTGGCGAGTGGCCTCTCCTTCAGCTATTTTGAAGGGAAACCACTGGAGGAGAGTCTCTACTGGACCTTCATAACCATCACCACCATAGGCTACGGCGACATATACCCGCAGACCGAGGCGGGGAGAATGGTGGCTGTAGCGACGGCGCTGACAGGGATAGCGTTCTTTACTGTGTTCGTCGGACTAATAGCAGACTACGTGATGATCCGCGCCACCAAGAGGGCTAGGGGTGAGCTCCCCGTGAAGGCTAGGGGGCATATAGTCATACTGGGCTGGGACGAGGCGGCCGAAACCCTGGTAGGGGAGCTTAGAGCCAAGGTGCCTGGGAGAAGGATCGTTCTCCTGAACCGTGAGGGCCCGCTGCTGGCCGAGGGCGAAGTTTCCACTGTTAGGGGTGACCCTACAAAGGCCGAGGATCTCAAGAAGGCCTCCATAGGTGAAGCTTCACACATAATTGTAACTACAGGCGACGACTCCAGAACCATACTTGCCGTGCTCCATGCTAGGAGGCTTAACCCAAAAGCCACGATAATAGCCGAGGCCCTTAGGGATGAGAACATGGACCTAATAAGACAGGCAGGAGCTGATATGGTTGTGCTCACAAGCAGTCTAGGCGGAATGCTGCTGGCCAGCGCCGTGACCGAGCCAGCTATACCTAGGCTCATAGAGGACTTGGCCGGAGCAACGACAGGCGTCGTCGATGTTGTGGAGAGGCCTGCTGGCCGCTATGCAGGTATGAGGTTCTCCGAGGCCCTTCTCAAGGCCAAGAAGGAAGAGGACTCACTCATACTGGCCGTTATAAGGAATGGAGAGCTTGTGGCCAACCCGCCCGAAGACTACATGATAAGCGAGGACGACAAGCTCCTCATCCTTGTGAAGAGCCGGCAGACCCCTTAACCTCTTCGCCTGACCTCCGCCTAAACGATATTTCCACTCTCTCAGGGTACTTCTTGACGCCCTTCAGCGTCTCTATGAGGGCTTGGATGGTCTTCATGAACACGTTCTTGACGTAGGGATTCAGAGCCACTACGTTGCCGTCCACCACCAGTCTGAAGTCAGCGTAGACTGAGCAGTCCCCTATGCTCCTCTCCCCCCTAAGGACGGAGTGGGCGAACACTCTGCAGCTGGAGACGCCGCACCTGGCGCAGTCCAGGCCGGGCAGCAGGGAGTAGGCTTTGGCCAGAGCATCCTCGCGCACAGCCCTTGCCAGTTCATAGACCTGGGAGAATCTATAAGCTCTGCATCCTCTGGCAGCGGCAGCCTCGAGGACCCCGTAGTTGTCGGAGACCACGGCTAGGGTGTCCCCGGGATTGCAGCCAAGCTGATCTAGCTCCTCGGGGCTTAAAGCCACTATAAGCCTCTTACCAAGCTTGCTCTTCTTGAAACCCTCGGCAACTACTATGAAGTACCGGGGGTCTAGGAGTGCTACAAGTTCCCCTAGGTCTTCTACCGGCGACATTGTGAAGACGGCGGTGGCTTCTGGGGAGGATAGCACAACTTGGCTAGCACCGGCTTCCATGTACTTGTAGGAGTCCTTGTCGGCAACATCTATGCCGCCATGAGCGTGCTTTACAACGGCTACCCTGCACCCCATCTTCACGAGCCTTGCAACAAGTTCGGCGCCGAGCCCCGTCTTACCCCTGCTTCTGCCGGCCGACACTATCCTGTATATCGCTCGCCCCACCATGAGGGCCACCTGGGGTTACAAGCTTGTTGAACCGCTCTTCATAAACCTTGGCCAGCCTTTCCATCTCGCCTAGGAGGGAGTCGTAGAGCTCGACAAAGGTCCTCGCCTTCTCTGTGAGACTTGCACCTCCGTGCCTGGCGCCTCCCCTCCACGTCTTTATCACCTTCATGCCGAGAAGCGCCTCGAGACGGCGGATATAGTTCCACACGAAGTTGTACGACATCCCAAGGCTCTTAGCGGCGCCTTTGAGGGAGCCCTCCTGGTCCACCACTTTGAGGATCTCTATCCCTCCCGGCCCTATCACGGGCAGCCCGTTCTTCTCCAGCCACACTTTATATCTAAATACGAGTGTTCTAGGCACGTTGGCAACCCTTAGTATTGTTTTGGGCGAACAACTAATAATGGTTCCCAGCCAGGTTGTGGCCGGGACCCAGCATTGACTGGTAGGGGCTATAGGAGGCTTGGGCTCGGCGGGGCTTTCCGCTTCAAGTGCATCCGGTGTGACTACTGCTGCGGTACTGGGCCCAACATAGCCATCACAGTCTACGACGTTATACGTATGTCCCGCCGTCTAGGCATGTATTGGAAAGGGTTCCTTGAAACCTTCACGAACGTGATCATAGCAGATATGCTTCCCTTCATATCGTTAAGGGGGAACGATAGGGGGGAATGTCTTTTCATGGAGCGCGGCGAGGAGGACACCACCAGCTGCAGGATATATGATGCCAGGCCGATGAAGTGCAGGTTCTACCCTCTCCACGTGGCCTCCCCCTCTGCGGGCCACGTTTATCTAGACACAAAGTGTCCCGGCGTGGACCGGGGGGTGGAGAGGAGGGTTCCCAGGAGGCTCTATGACCAGTATGTGTGGGAGCTTAGGAGCCACTACTCCGCGCTCTACAGGCTGGTCTTCGAGGAGGGCTGCGAGCCCCTAGACGCCCTCTATAGGTTGCTTGATGACAAGTGGGCCGAGGCTTGGGGGGAGAAACCGGCATGGAGCAACCTAAAACATATCGAGGACCTCGGATCAACCTAGCGTTGGAGTGATGAGAACGGCGGAGAAACGAGTCTACGATGTGATGAGTGGGGCTGGCTTCCTGACCGCTTCTCCTACTTCTTCTCTGCTGGCACGTAGATGGGAGTCCTCCTGCCCGGCATGTATAGCTTCAACACACCCTGCTCAGCCAGCATCCTGAGAACCTTCCTGGCCGTGGTAATGCTGACGCCATACCTTTCGTGGACCATGTAGGGTGTCAAGAACTTCTGGTGCTTAGCGTCCTTGGCTATCTTGTCAAGGAGCTCCTGCTGGACGCTCACGTCGTAGAGGGCCTGCTGGACTATGCTCCTCTGACCCTTGTCAGAATAGCCCTCCTTCTTGCCCTTCTTCTTAGGCATATCCTTGGCACCGGAAACCCTAGACTCGCGGGGATAATATAAAGGTATCCGAGCCGCGGGGATTGTTTGAATATACTGCATATATTTTGTATCTACGCAACTAGTTTAAGGAAACCCTGGCGATTCTCAGAACAGGGCAGCATCGATGCGGGTCAGGCTGAGCAGCGAGGATGTCGAGGTACTGATGAAGGCTCAATACGAGTTCCCAGTCTCGCCGGAGCCCTTCAGGGATATGGCTGAGAGTCTGGGAATGGTTGAAGACCACCTACTATCGAGACTCAGGAGGCTTAAGGAGCTGGGGGTTGTTAAGAGGATAGGATACTACCTCAACTACCGGTCCCAACGCAGGGTGGCAGCGCTTGTAGCCCTGAGGCTGCCGGGGCCCTCCATCGACAAGCTTAGAAGCCTTACGGCAGGGGACAGGGACGTTACCCACAGCTATCTGCGCAGCCACCCACGGTACAATGTGTGGATAGTTGTGAAGAAGAATAGCCGCGCCGAGCTGGAAGAATATGTGTATAGGCTGGCTAGGGCCGTGGGCGCTGAGGACCACGTTATACTATACGGGAAGAGAACCTACAAGCTCTCTGTCAAGTACGACCTTAGGAGGGGCATCTCCTGGAGCACTCAAGGCAGGCTTCCCGAAAAGGTTCCTAGCCTTAAGGAGCTAGGGGTAAGCGAGGGGCTTGTAAGAGACCTCTGTAAAGGCTTACCCATCAAGCCCAGCCCCTACAGTGATATCGCATCTAAGTATGGCCTAGCTCTGGATGAACTCCTAGAACATGTGGATGAACTGCTCAGAAAGGGCGTTCTCGCTGATCCCGGGGCAGCGCTGGACGGGGATAAGCTGGGTTTTAGGAGTAACGCTATGGCTGTGCTTCCATGCGACAAGTGCTGCGGATGGGTTGCCGACAACGTCGCAGAAGCCACCCATGTTGTGCTCAGGAAGACCGTGCCCGGAAAGTGGGAGTACCCCTGCTACTTCATGGTCCATGCTCGCAGACACGGCGCAGTCTACGAGGTGGCACGCCGCGTCTTCGAGAATCTGGGCGTGGAGGGGGAGCTCCTATTCAGTCTAGAGAACCTTAAGCCGGGGGTTGTGAGATGATCCCCGTAACCGTAATGGTGGCTGGGGAGGGGACAGTCTCGTACAGGATTAAGGGCAGGTTCGGGAAGGGGAGGCCCAGCCGATTCGCCGACTCGTTCCGCCCCATAGTAGCCTGGAACATGACGTGGAAATGCAACCTTAAGTGTGCCCACT
>JALURJ010000247.1 GCA_027016915.1 Desulfurococcales archaeon
CGGGAGGGAGCGGAAAACCGTGTTGAGGGCCTGGCGCCGGGTTTCCGAAGCTTCCCGTATACCGCTCCTCCACCTCGACGCCGTGATATGGCTGGCGGGCCGCGCAGCCAGGGAGGGCAGGTACCGGGGGCCTAGGGTGCGGGAGAGAGCTGTAGATCTCCTCTCAAGATACTCGCGCAACACTCTTAGGAGAGAGGTTCTCGCAAGGCTGGCGGAAGAGTTATTCTTCCTCCTCGATTAGCCGCCTTAACCTCTATCTCGGCACCTGTAGCGCTACACCCTCCTAGCAACCCCTCTACCCAGCCTTTCATGGGCCTGGGCCAGATGGCCTGCTGCCAGGGCTGCGAGGAGGTTGAGCTCCCCGGCTAGAACGGCCGCTGCCACTATCTCGGCGAACTTCTTAGCATTGCTGCCTGGAGGGTCCCCGCCGCCAGCCACACCCATTATGCTGAGTGCCTCCCTCTGGGTTGGAAGCCTCGTCCCCCCGCCTACTGTTCCGACCTCGAGGCTTGTGAGGGTGACGGAGATGTAGAGGTCCCCATCCCCGGTTATCTCTGTCCAGGTGTAGCCCATGCTGCTCTCCACGACCTGGGCGGCGTCCTGGCCTGTGGCCAGGAATATGGCGGCGACTATGTTTGCATAGTGTGCATTGTAGGAGAGGCTTCCAGCCCTAGCGGAGCCCAGCAGGTTCTTCCTTATGTTGACCTCGTGGATCAGCTCCGGCCTCGTTTTGAGCACCTTCTCCACAACCTCCCTTCCAACAACTGCCTCGGCGACCACCGTCTTACCCCGGCCGCGGAGAGCGTTGATCGTGGCTGGCTTCTTGTCCACACACATGTTGCCGCTCAGAGCCACGCACCTGGCTGTGCCTGGGAAGTTCTCCTCTATGTAGCGGCAAGCCTTGTCCGTTGCTATGGTGGCCATGTTCATCCCCATGGCGTCCCCGGTGAAGTAGACGAAGCGGAGCCACACGTTGTTGCCCACGATGTAGGGCTCGACTCGGAGCAGCTTGCCGTGCCTCGTGGTTGACTCGGCCTCCCTCTTCACATCCTCAAAGTGCTCCTCAACCCACCTGGCCAGCCTGACAGCCGTGTCTACGT
The DNA here is from genome assembly GCA_027016915.1 of Desulfurococcales archaeon. Classification (GTDB taxonomy): domain Archaea; phylum Thermoproteota; class Thermoprotei_A; order Sulfolobales; family WAQK01; genus WAQK01. Next base: position 1,101 of record JALURJ010000247.1, read on the forward strand.
CGGGGGTCCAGAACACGGGGGCTCTAGCCATGCCGTCTGACACTATCCTGACCCTGGCGCCGCCACTCAGGGTTACGGCTCTGCAGCCCCTATTAACGCTGGCCACCAGGGCGCCCTCGGTGGTGGCTAGAGGTATGTAGAACTCGCCCTTAGCATACTCGCCCTCCACGAGCAGGGGACCAGCCACGCCCACCGGTATTTGGACCGCCCCTATGGGGTTCTCGATGTTCCTGCCCACCAGCTCGTCGAAGTCGAGGATTGTTGAAGCAAGGCTTGTAAGGTGCACGTTGAGCCTCTTCTCCAGAGCTCTGCGGCGCACCAGGGTGGCAAGGTTGCTGCTGCCACCCACGTGCTTCTCCACCTGGTGGAGCTTCACCTCCCCCTGGGCCACCCGTTCCGCCAGCTCCTCAACTACTTTTGAAAGTTGGGGCTCCAAGACCTGTACCCTCCTCTAATACCATAAATGGGGGTGGAGGGTTAAAGAAAGGTCTGGGCTAGTACTCCATGGTTGGGCGGAACTTGACGCCGTAGTAGATGACCCCGTGTTCACCGTCCTCCTGAACCCTTCTCAGAACAGCCTCGACCCCCATGCCCGTCCTAACCTCCTCGGGCATTACATCGGTCAGGGGCGCCACAACCCTGACGCCGTTTTCAAGCTCTATGAGGCCGAGCACCAGGGGGGCGTATTTCCTGAAACCGTCCGGCACGGTGTAGATCACAGTGTAGGATAGGACCCGGCCCCTCCTAGGCAGCTCGGCCTCCTCCGTCTCCCGGGAGCCGCAGTAGGGGCAGAGGGGCTTAGGCGGATAGGAGATCCTGCCGCAGGACTTGCAGCGGGTGCCGATGAGTCTGTAGTGGGCTGCCTTCTCCCTCCAGAACCTGGGTATGGAGAGCTTCACACGGCTCACCTCCTAAGAACCACTACACTTATGGTTGCACCATGCCCGCCTATGTTCTCAGCCACGCCTATCTCGGCGTTCCCCGCCTTGACTCCGGGGAAGTCTCCTCTCAGCTGCATCGCTATCTCCGCCACCTGGTAGACGCCGGTGGCACCCACGGGGTGGCCACGCGCCTTGAGCCCTCCGCTGAGGTTAACCTCAGGCCTGTCCCCAGGCCTAAACCTACCCTCAGCCACCAACCTGGCTGCCTCGCCCTTCTCCGCGAAGCCCAGGGCCTCGACCGACAGCACGCCTGTTATGGTGAATGCGTCATGGACCTCTACCACGTCCACGTCCCTGGCCTCTATGCCCGCCATCCTGTATGCCTTCTCGGCCGCAAGCCTCGCCGCTGCCAGGTCGTCGAGCTCTAGGCGGGTGGAGAGGTCTACACTATCAGTGGCTAGTCCTAGGCCAGCCACCCGGACGGGCGTGTCGCTGAGCTTCCTGGCCACCTCCTCGCTGGCTATAACCACGGCCGCAGCGCCGTCGCCCATGGGGCTGCTGTCAAGCAGCGTTATAGGGTCCGCCACCACCATGGCGTTGAGCACCTGTTCCACCGTTATCTTGAACCTGAGCTGGGCGAAGGGGTTCTGGGAAGCGTTCTCGTGCATAAGGACTGGCCACGCAGCCATCTCCTCCCTCGACACGCCGTACTTCTCCATGTAGTATCTCATCAGGAGGGCGTTGAGGCCTGTGAAGCTCGCACCGTAGAACAGCTCGTACTCGGCATCAGCTGCCTGGGCCAGGGCCCTGGTAACAGTTGATGTTACGTGCTCCGTCATCTTCTCGACACCGGCGACGAGCACCACGTCGAACATACCGGAGGCTACGAGGTTGTAACCTGCGAAGAAGGCGGCACCCCCGCTACCGCAGGCAGCCTCGACCTTGAAGGCAGGTATGCCTCTAAGCCCCACGCTGTCCGCCAGGAGGGCTCCGAGGCCGTCCTGCTCTCCCATACTGCTGCTAAGCATGTTGCCTACGACCAGTGCTTGGGGCTTCTCCCCCCTGACGTCATCTATGGCCTGAAGGGCCGCCTCGGCGAAGAGATCCCTCATGCCCCGCTTATAGTGTCTGCCTATGCTCGTCATCCCAACCCCTACCACATAGACCCTCCTCACCGCCAACCACCTCAAACAGTTATCCTCCGAATTATGCCGCGGAACCTGGAGTACAGGGCGTAGTCAATGTATGCCTTCCTCCGAATGTAGTCCTCCACGGTGGGTGCTAGGGGCTTCTTCTCCTCCACCTTGTCGGTGACGACGAGGCTGTAGGCGTCGCTGCCAGCCCCGCTGCCGAAGGGTGCTACCAGGATCCTCTCCCCCGGCTTGGCCTGGTCGAGGACCTTGGCCAGGCCTATGAAGGCCGAGCCGTTGTAGGTGTTGCCGATCCACGGCGTTACGAGTCCTGGCATTATCTTCTCCTTGGGGAAGCCTAGCTTCCTGCCGACCCTCAGGGGGAACTTGCCGTTGGGCTGGTGGAAAACGGCGTAGTCGAAGTCGTCGGGGCCCAGCCCGAGTTCTTCGAATAGCCCCTTCACCGCGCTGATTATATGGTGGAAGTACGCCGGTTCGCCGGTGAACCCCTCGCCGTGGAGGGGGTAGGGGCTGATCTCCCTGCGCCAGAAGTCGGGAGTGTCGGTCACGTAGGTGTAGGACCCCTCGAAGTATGCGGCACTCTCCTCGCGGGGCCCGACTATGAAGGCGGCGCCGCCCGAGGATGCCGTGAACTCCAGCACGTCGCCTGGATTGGCCTGGGCGGTGTCGGAGCCTATGGCCATGGCGTACTTCATCATGCCTGAAGCAACAAGCCCTATGCTGGCCCTGAGCCCCTCGCTGCCCGCGCGGCATGCGAACTCCAGGTCCGACGCCATGGTTGCAGGTGTTATGCCGAGGGCCTCTGCTATCACGGTGGCACTGGGCTTAACAGCGTAGGGCTTAGACTCTGTGCCGAAGAACACGGCCTTTATCTCGGCCGGGTCCACCTGAGCTCTCCTCAGAGCGTTCCTCGCCGCCTCCCAGCCTATGGTTAAGGCGTCCTCGTCCGGGCCGCCGACGGCCTTCTCTACTATAAAGAGGTTTTGAGGCATGGATTTCTCGAAGCCCCAGATCCTCACAACCTCCTCGGCCTTCAGCCTATAGCGGGGAACGTACGCCCCCCAACCCACTATGCCTGTCTTAACCTCGGGTCTCGGCATGCCTCTACGCCTCGGACGGTGCATCAATTGACATGTCGAAAAATAAAGTTATCTACTATCGTCTAAACATTGTTAAGACAATAATCGAAATAGATACCCCTATTAACTCACCAAAATATTGATACCCGGGGTAACAGTGGTGAGGCTCAAGCTAGCGGTGCCGGCAGAGACTCCCAACGTTGTCTGGATCCCATTCTACAATGTCGTTATAGAGGGTGGTAAGAGGTTCAGCGTTGATGCATATTTTCTCGAGGACGTGGCCTTCATCAACCGGGGGCTCCTAGTGAAGAAGTATGAGGTAGCGCTGCAGAGCGATGTCGAGGTTGGGGAGAGGGACGTAGTTCTGAACCCGAGGATAGGCGACGCCTCAGAGGCCGTCGAGCTCCTCTACCAGGGATACAGGGAGATACAGAGGGTGTACGACGAGCTATACCCCATGGTGCGCGAAAAGATGCGCCCCTCGATAATGAAGTTCCTCAAGATCCTGTTCCTAGGAGGCTTGGGGGAGAGGACGGAGACGCCTGAGCTTGAGGCCTTCTCAAACATCTATGGGGCCCTCATCCTATACAGGGAGATCCTTGGCGAGCACCCCGAAAAGACGCGCCAGGTTTACGACTACCAGCTGTTCTGGAGGCCATTCATAATATCCATGGGCGGGGGCGGGGTGGCATTCCTAGACGCTTCCATCTCTCCACCCGTAGAGGACAGGTTTTACACGAATCTTTACTCCATAGATGAGGGTATGAGGGAGGCTGTGGCTGGCCTGGGAGGAAGGGCTGCTGGAATCCAAAAAACCGGGGAGCGCTAGCGGTGCAGCCAGCAGGCGACGTAGTGGCCTGGCTTCACCTCTATCAGCGGGGGCTCCTTCACAGGGCATAGGTCCTTAAGCCTTTCCCTCTGTTCTTCAAAGGCGACACATCTTGGGTGGAACCTGCAGCCAGGCGGTATCTCGGCTGCGCTCGGCACCTCACCCTTTATCGGGACTTCACGTAGCTTCTCCTTGTTCGAGGGGTCTGGCTCGGGTATCGCCGCTACTAGGGCCTTGGTGTAGGGGTGCAGAGGCTCATCTATCAGCTCCCTGGCCTCGGCTATCTCTACTATTTTCCCGAGGTACATGACTGCTATCCTGTTACACACGTAGCGGGCTACGGCGAGGTCGTGGGTTATGAAGATGTAGGTGAGCCTCCTGGTTTTCTGGAGTTCGTTCATAAGCTCCAGTATCTCTGCACGAATGGAGACGTCGAGCATCGATACGGGCTCATCGGTCACTACTAGGCGCGGGTTCAGTATAACAGCCCTGGCGAATGCCACTCTCTGCCTCTGGCCCCCGCTCAGCTGGTGGGGGTACCTTTGCATAATGTCCTCAGGGGGCACCAGCTTCACGTCCTCAAGCGCCTTCACTATGAGTTCCTCCCTCTCCTCGGGGGTCTCCCCAATGCCGTGGATTATCAGCGGCTCCTCAAGGGTATCCTTTACTCTGAACCTGGGATCCAGGCTTCCGTAGGGGTCCTGGTACACTATTTGGAGTTCCTTTCTCAGGGGCTTCATCTTTTTGGGATGGATCTTCGCTATATCTACCCAGCCATCCTCGTTTGATACACCATGAGCCTCCAGTTCCTGGAGGGTCAGCTGGGTTGGCCTGTACCTTACGCTTCCAGAGTATATGTCCACCAGCCTCAATATGGCCTTGCCCGTCGTCGTCTTACCACAGCCGGACTCCCCGACAAGGCAGAAAGTCTCGCCCTCAAACACGTCGAAGCTTATCCCGTCAACAGCATGCACATACCTCACAGGAGCCCGTGCCAGGATCTCCTTAATGCTCCTCCTCAGCGGGAACCAGACTTTGAGATCTCTGACCTCGAGTATCGGTTGCTCACCACTCATCCTGCATCACCTACCTTTTTGGGTGAGCCAACATGCCACATAGTGGTTCTCACCAACCTTAACCATTTCAGGCTCATCCTTCCTGCAGACATCCATAGCGAAGGGGCATCTGGGGGCGAAGCGGCAGCCCGGCGGCGGTATCCTCAGGTCGGGCGGGGTTCCGGGGATGTAGGCGAGCTTCTCTATTGGGCCCCGCAGCCTCGGTATGGCCTTCAGGAGGAGCTGGGTGTAGGGATGCTGGGGATTCGTGAATATTTCGCTTGAGGGCCCCATCTCCACTATTTTACCTGCATACATTATGGCTACCCTGTCGGCAAGCTCCGCTATTATGCTCAGGTCGTGGGTGATGAGTATTATCGATCTCTTCTTCTTCCACTGAAGCTCCTTCATCAGGTTGAGGATCTGTGCCTGGATGACCACGTCGAGAGCTGTTGTAGGCTCGTCGGCTATCACCAGGTCGGGGTCCAGGGCCAGGGCCATGGCTATGACTACGCGCTGTTTTTGCCCTCCGCTGAGCTCGTGGGGGTACCGTTTCATTATGGTCTCGTCGAGTCCCACCATCCTGAGGAGCCTGGCAACCTCCTCCCTAGCCTCCTTCTTGGTCATGCCCTTGTGTATTATTAGGGGCTCGGACAGCTGCATCTCCACTGTGAATACCGGTGTCAGAGCGTTCATGGCTCCCTGGAAAACCATGCTTATCCTCTTCCACCTTATCTTGCTGCGCAGCTCCTGCTCGGAGAGCTTGGTTATGTCTATGCCGTCAAACACTATGCTTCCACTCACTATCCTGCCCGGAGGAGGCACCAAGCCTAGGATGGACCAGGCCAGCGTCGACTTGCCGCACCCGGATTCGCCAGCTATGCCTAGGACCTCCCCCCTCTCCAGGGTCAGCGAAACGTTGTCGACGGCTTTCACCACTCCTCCGAGGGTGAAGAAGTAGGTCTTCAGATTCTTTACTTCTAGTAGAGGCATCATGTTCACCCTCCTACCTTATCAGCCTCGGGTTGAGTATTTTGTCCAACGCGTATCCTATGAACACGAAGGTCATGCCGACCAGCGCTATCCCCAGGCCTGGCGGTAGCACCCACCACCAGGCGCCCTTCAGCAGGGCTCCGTTGAGCTCGGCCTCGTGGAGTATCTTGCCCCACGTCACCAGGGCTGGGTCGCCCAGGCCGAGGAAGCTTAGACCCGCCTCTGCCAGTATGGCTCCCGGCACCGACAGCGCTATCGATGCGAACGTGTAGGGGAGTATCTGGGGGAAGACGTGACGCGTTATTATGCGCCAGGAGCTGGCGCCTATGGCGCGTGCAGCCTCTATATAGACGTTCTCCTTTATCTGGAGTACCATGCTCCTAACGGTGAACACCATTCCAACCCAGCCGAACACTATCAGTATCCACACTATGTTCCATATGTTCTGTCCGAAGAAGTAGGCCAAGATGATCAGCAGCGGCAGCACTGGCAGCGAGTACCAGATCTGCGCTATCCTAAGCATGACGCTGTCGACCTTCCCCCCAAGGTAACCCGATATGGTGCCATAGAGCACGCCGATTATCACGCTGATAACTGACACGGTGATGCCTATTATGAGGGCCCATCTAACGCCGTAGATTATTGCTGACCAGAGGTCCCTACCCAGATAGTCTGTCCCCATTAGGCCGTATAGTCCTAGGACCCTTGCCTTCTCCACATGGAGCTCGGGTAGCTGGTGGTCCTTAGGCACTCTAACGAGGAACATTATTTTAAGCACATAGTCACCATGAAGCGGGCCGGTTGCGCCGGATGTCATGCCCTTACCGGACTTGGATGTGATCATCGTAAGGGGGTCGACCTTCATGCCCGGCACCAGGGTCTCGTTGGCCGCGCTCAGTAGGGGGCCTAGGATAGGGTTTATCAGGCCTGGGTCGCTGCTGGTTAGTAGCTTGTTGATCAGGTCGCTTAGGGAGAACACCCACGAGGTGTTGGCTGGTATAACCTTTACCTGGGTCCCCGAGATGTTTGCCGTAGTGGTTATGAACGAAACGCCTATCTTCGGCAGGTTGGGGTCCGTGATGTCGGTGTACCTGTTTATGTCGTAGACCGACCCGGTGTCAGGGTATATTCCCGGCGTTAGAACCATTCTTATTCCGTCAGGCCTCTCGAGCTCCACTCTCAGCCCCTGTTTGAGCCCGGAGTAAAGGTATATCGGGCCTAGAGACAGCTCCGCCACTATGTCCCTGGGCGGCAGGTCCTCAGTAAACGTGTATTTCACTGTTGCCTCGTAGTAGACCAGATAGCGGAACCCTAGCTGGTCCTTCAGCATGTCGAGGGCCTTCTTCTGCATATCTTCAGGGAGCTTTTGGAGGGCCTCGAAGGTCTTCGGGTCGAGCTCCTTGAGGTAGGTTTTCAAGTCGTCGGGGTTGTACATGTCGAGCATCTGGAGGTTCTCCTGGTACTTGAGATCGCTGGTCACCGGGCTCTTCGTCGAGGAGAACATGTTGACCCACACCGGCGGCGCCAGCTTAGGCAGCATCCTCTCCTCCCAATACTCGGTGTGGCCGCTCCAGTACTCAACGTCCTTGGGGTTGGTCAGGTAGGGGAAGGCGACTGCTATGCTCACGAATATGAAGAGCAGCGCGAACCCCAGGATGCCTATCTTCATCCTGCGGAGCTCGCCGAGGAACCACCGTATCTTTTTAGCTATTTCTATGTAGTTCATGTTTATCCCCCTCTAGCCCTTATTCTTGGGTCGAGCAACGAGTATATCAGGTCGAGAAGCACGATAACCGCTACGAAGAGGAAGGACGTCATGTAGGTCACCGCCACGAGTACCCCTGTATCGCCGTTCTGCAGAGCCACCCAGTACACCCTGCCCATCCCAGGCCACGAGAACACAGTCTCGGTTATGATGGCTCCACCGAGAGACCCAACTATGCTGAGGGCGCCCATGGTGACTATGGGCGGGCTGGCAGCGCGGAGCACGTGCTTGTAGAGCACCACCCTCTCCGGGAGTCCCTTAGCCCTGGCGACGTTAACGAAGTCCTCCGTGATTATCGATATGACGACGTTCCTTATAACGTAGGCCCAGCCTCCGAAGCTTACCAGCGACACGGTTAGCAGTGGGAGCCACATGTATTTCAGCCATACCGGGATCGAGTGTATCCAGTAGGATGGGCCGGAGTATTCTTGGGAGAGCTCTGCTAGCTCGTTGTAAACGTCTATGCTTGCCGTGGGGGCCAGCCCTAGGCGGAAAGCGAATATCAATAGCATGAGCATGCCAACCCACCACATGGGTAGGGAGGTGGTTATCATGGCTATGGTCGATATGGACTT
>JALURJ010000248.1 GCA_027016915.1 Desulfurococcales archaeon
TAGGTAGCTTAACCCAGCGCTGCCTAGCATCCATGCTAGATGCTTGAAGTCGGCTTTCTCGTCGGGTAGGTCCTTGAACGCTTTTAGCTTCGCCACTCGTCGTATTGTGACGTCTACTCCGGTGTACACTTGGGTGGCGTAGACTAGGTGCGTGTATCCCTCGTAGCCCCAGGTTTTTAGCCGGTGCCTTATCATTGTTAGGAGCTGGCTTTCCTCGACGTTCTCTCGGGTGGCAGCTCGCCTGCCGTGCTGGCCTGGGGCGGCGAGGGCGTCGTCTATGAATATGTATAGGTATCTTATCCTCGTGGGGTCTAGGTTCGAGGATCGGATGGCCGCTATTATCTCTGATAAGGGCTTCTCTGCCCCGTAGACTACGGCTATCTCCTGCTCGTCTACGCCTTGCTCCTCTACTAGGTGCTGTATTGACTCGCCTATCTTGGCTTCCATGAGGCTTGTTTTACCGAAGCCCATTGGGGCCACGACTAGGGTGGTCCTGAGGTGCCTCCTTATGGTCCGGGTGAACTCGGGCGGCGGGGCTAGGTAGGATAGTGTGAGGAGTTGCTCTCTGGGGCCTTGCTCGTTTATCTCGTATTTTGGTATCTCTATCTGCAAGGCTAGAGACCCTCATCAAGCATGGAGCGCCTTATAAGCAGTCCTCGGGCGTATAGTGCCTTGGTTACCTCTTCTAGGACCTGGGATGCCTTGTGCCAGGCGTAGTCCATGCGGTCCCTGTGGATCCTTATGATCTCGGCGAACGCCCTGTCGTAGTCTGGGAGGTCTCTGATTATGGGTCTGGCTAGCCTATAGAGCATCCAGACGGCACCGATGTAGCCTCTTAGGACTAGGAGTGCGCTCTCGCCTCCGGGACTGAAGTATTTGGTCCCCAGCTCGGCTATCCTGTCATACTGCCTAGCGAGGACCCAGGTGTAGTCTATTGTATCCCTTACCACCGTATAGCTCATAGCTCCCATACCTCCTCGCCGGGCTCCTTGGCCAGCTTTTCTAGCTCTCTGTCATCGATTACATGGCGGCAGTCCTCTATCATCCCTCTTAGGACGGAGAATAGTGCGCTAGGGGGTGGGCCCTCGGGGCGTCCGAGCCACTCTGTTATGGCGTATAGCTCTAGCTCGTTCACGGCTTCGGGGTTCCCGCATAGGTATGGTGCGGCCTCGGAGATCCTCCCGCCTACGTCGCTGTTCTCGCCGAAGAGGGCTCGGACGGATCGCTTGTATGAGTCGGTGCTCTTCTGGCCCATTTTATAGGATTTCACGTCTAGGAAGGGCAAGTGTCATCACCTGATCTTTACTATCATCTTCTCTACTCTCTGTTTGTACTTGGCTGGTAGTTTGCGGCGTTTGATGGCGTGGTTTACGATCCGCTTAATTACGACTAGCTCTCTGTCGGTTGCGCCGTGTATCCTGGCCAGCCTGATTATGAATCGGAGCCTCTTCTTGGCTAGCTTCCAGGTCATGCGTATCTTCCTGCAGGATCCCTGCTCGTAGGTATAGCCTCTCCGGTAGTCCCTCAACACGGCCCAGGCGAGGGCGGCTGCTTCGCTTATGGTATCCACGCCGGGGTGTCCTATCCGCTTAATGTACCAGCCCTCCCGGCGGGCCATGCAGGAATCCCGGCCCTGGTACACGGGCATACCGCATCACCTAAGAGAGGCCATTAGTGCTATCAGGAGCAACATGGAGCCTACAGCTATGAGGACTATTAGGCCTCTGCGGGCATTGGCGTCGCTTATCTCCGTCGGTCCTATGGGGACCTGCGTGGTAATTACCTTGGTTGTTCCGGATACTGTGGTTACAATGGTGGTGTAGGTGTACGTGATTGTTTTTGTGTGGGTCTCGGTTACGGTCTCCGTCACGGTAGCCGTGGCTGGGGGCGGGTTGACCACATAAGCTGGGTCAGCGACGGCAGCGGAGCCCGCGGTGTAGTTCTCCGCTCCCAAACCTAGCCCGAGGCCATAAGCCAGGCTCACACTACCAACGCTGGGCCCCGCGCTTAGGCTGGCCGATGTATTCGCTGGGATGTACGTGGCGCTAGCGTTGACGTGTGTGACGTTAACCAGGAGCCCCAGCGTGTAGGCGAAGCTGGAGCCCGTGGGGGCTGGGGGGTCCACGGTCAGCGAGGAGTACGGCTGCACCTTATCCCCCGGCGTTAAGGCCCCAGCCACGAGGCCAGCCATGAATACCGCGATCACCAAGGCTAGGAGACGCATCGCAGACCGCCCTTAGGGCGCGACGATCTTATAGACCACCGTAACGACATCGCCCTGGGTGACGTTGAACGGGCTACTCAGATGATCGTAGAACAGCAGGAACGACGTAACTACGTAATTACCTGCGGTATTGTATACCTTCGACTTCGTGTAGAGCCCGACACCGTACACGGTATAGTTCCCGTTGACGTTTATGCTGGCCGATAGCGTCAGGGACTTCTCCGTAGTATCCACCATGACGCCCCCCGAGGATATCTGGCCAGCCTGGTACGAGGCCGGAAGGCCAGTCATCCCGACGCTATACGTGTACGCGGAATCTAATACATAGAATTGAAAGGCAGGACCCTGGTGAGGGTCGAGCATGGCAGGTGGCCGAATCTAATACATAGAATTGAAAGGGCCTTAGGCCTCGTGATCTCGGTGTTACGACTAATTACATCATATGAATCTAATGCATTGAAAGTACAAGGAACTCGCCGAGGCCAGGAGCTACACTGAGGTCATGACCGTTTACCGAAGAGTAGCCAAGGAACTCCAGCGGGCGGGCTTGCTCGTGAGAAAGCGTACCCTGAGTGAGGAGTGGTAGCTGTGGCAGGGAAGAGCGTATGCAGGGTCGCGCTCCCGCCTCTGAGGGTGTTCGAGGTAGCAGTTTCCATGCTCGCTAAGCGATATCCAGTGGACCCCATAGAGTGGAAGGGGGGCGGCAGAAGGCAGGCCGAGCAAGCTATAGCCGCGGCGAAGTGGGCATTCCAATTCTCTAAGGGCAGGCC
>JALURJ010000249.1 GCA_027016915.1 Desulfurococcales archaeon
CACCACTGCGTCGCAGCGTCGTGCCGACACCTCTTCAAAACTTATTGTCACGTGGAGGAATTTAAGTGATGACAGTACCTCTGGAAGCTGGAGGATTGATGGGGTAATCTTAATACCGATATGTATGTTACAAGTATATCGGTAGCCGCCCGATGATGTTCGACCGCTTCGGCCGCCCTTTTGAGACCCTGAGAATCTCGGTGACCTCAGCCTGCAACTTTTCATGCTACTTCTGCCACCGCGAGGGTGCCCCGACCCTAGCGCGAGACAGGCTGGGCCCGGAGGACCTCGGCATCATAGCTGAGGCAGCCCGCAGACTGGGGGCTCGAAGCTTCAAGCTCACGGGCGGCGAACCCCTGGTTAGGAGGGATATAGCTGATATTGTCGGGAAGATCTCCAGGTATGGTAGGCCAGAAGACCTCTCCATGACCACCAATGCTTCAAGGCTGGCGGAGCTTGCATCCAGGCTTAGGAGAGCTGGTTTGCGCAGAGTCAACATAAGCTTGCACAGCTTGAGGAGGGAGACCTTTAGGAGGATTACGGGGCGAGACATGCTGGACAGGGTTCTGGAAGGTGTTGATGCGGCGGTCGAGGCCGGGCTCAGGCCTTTGAAAATAAACTTCGTCATAATGAGGGGAGTCAACAGTGATGAGCTGTGGAACATGGTCGACTTTGCTGCCGAGAAGAAAGCCATCCTCCAGGTGATAGAGCTACACCCTGTGGGTGAGGGCAAAGCCATCTTCCCCCAGTACCACTACCCCGCCGCCAAGGTTGAGGAGGAGCTCGCCAAGAGGGCGGTAGAGATCAGGCGGAGATACGAGCTCCATATGAGGCCGATATACGTAATGGATAACGGGGCGCTCGTTGAAGTGGTCGGCCCGGTTGGTAACTATTATTTCTGCTCTAGGTGCACCCGCATCAGGATCATGAGCGACGGCAGGGTCTCGCCGTGCCTCAACTGGCAGGGTGAGAACCTCAACCTTCTCGACGCCCTTAGATCGGCAGAGGACAGGGAGCGAAAGGTCGAAGCCGTGGCGCAGGTTCTCAGGAAAGCCAACCTTCTTAGAAGACCCACGTATCTCTGGCCGGTGAAGGGAGACGGACGCTTCAAAACACTGCCCGAGCCCAGGCCATGGTCTAACATGTTCCGACTCGAGGAAGGATTACCCATATGGCGCCGCTCCGCTCCTGGGAGCCAGAAGCCCCGTAGACACAAGGTAGGAGGAGACTGCCGCTAATAGCCAGGATATGTCAGGAGGCATCCAGGGAGCAGTCGTGAAGGGAACCAGGACGTGAAGCACCAGCCCCGAAACAACGAGCCCCCTGTCAAAGCCTCCTCCCGTGAGCCTTCTAGACAGGATGGCGAGCAGGTACAGCGAATAGATGACAACCCCTACTATCATGGCGTCCCTGTAGCCGAGAACTAGGGATACAAGGTATAGTCCTACGAGGATGAGTGCAGCCTCCGTATAGCCTGTTAAGACCCTGTATAGAAGCGCCACGAGGAGGATAAACATCCCCGTGCCCCAAGCGGTGCTATAGGCCTGCAGCATGTAGAGGGAGAGGCCGGAGGCAAAGCCATAAAGCGCGTGGCTCGGCTTGCCGGAGCAGACAAGCAGGAGTATGGTAAGGATTAAGGGTAATGCTGCAGGACTCACGACTCCGCGAATTATGGCCACAGCGGCAACGCTATACACCAACACAGCGGCTGCCTGCCTACCTTCAGCCCTAATTAGAGAGGACAGCAGTACCGCGGGTGCCAGCCAGAAAACTATGAGTCCAAAGGTGGACATTCCGCTAGCCGCCAACACGTAGCCTATACTCGTGCCTGCAGGGATCAGCAGTGCCGGGAGTATATGCCCTTCCTTCAAACCAGGCCCACCACCTTCTCAGCGGCCATTACCAGGAATATGGCCGCTAAGTAAGGACTTGCAACCTTAAACAGCCTACGAGCCATAGCCCTTGAGGGTTTCTGGTAGAATCTCCAAACCCTATGAATGGCAACCAATCCCAAAATAATCGAGGTTGCAGCCGTGGCCGGACCAGCAGCACCTACAATATATAGAGCCAGCACAGCGGTTATCTGTACAACTATGCTGAGGGCTATGTAGAAGGCGGCAGCCCTCTCCCCCTTAACCACGGGTAGCATGGGTATTCCAGCCCGCCTGTACTCGTCGAGGTAGTACGTGGCGATGAACCATATGTGCATGGGTATCCACGCCATAACCACCAGCGCTACTAGGGCAGCTGCTATAGTGGGCCTCCCCGCATAGGCAGTCCACCCCCCAAAGGCGGGCATGCCCCCTGCCACGCCTCCCAGAACAATGTTGAGGCTAGTCCTCCTCTTAGCCAGGTCCGTGTAAAGGATTATGTCGAAGAAGAAGCCCATCAAAACGGCAAATACGGTCCAGGGGTTAAGGAGCCTTATCAGGGCGAGGCCCGACAGGTAGGATACCACCGAGAACACCAGAACCCTCTCAGGCTCCACTCTCCCCGCCGGTAGAGGCCTTCTAGAGGTCCTAGGCATGAGCGCATCAATATCGGTTTCGAGGTACATGTTGAGAGCAGTTGTACCGCCTATAGATAGGAAACCGCCTGCAGCCAGTACAGCCACTGTGCGGAGGGGGACATCCCCGCCGCCTGCGGCGAAGAGCGCGCCAAACATGGTGAACATTAGTAGCGCTGTCTGCAGAGGCTTCATGAGCTGCAGATAATCCCTGGGTCCGGCCAACCCATGCACCATCTAACCCGGTTATGAATTATGGGAAGCTATAAAACATTGAGCTTCTGAACAATGGTGTAAGTGGTCTTCATGGCCGGACTGCCCCTGGAGGACGAGGTAGCCGCACCGTCCAGACCCGTGGTTAACAACGCTTTGATAGCGGTTAACATAGCGGTGTTTCTCATAGGGATAACGGCACCCGGCCTCCTCTACCCCGGTGCTAGGAACTACGGCGATGTTCTCCAGGCTCTGGGAATGGTAC
>JALURJ010000250.1:0-3441 GCA_027016915.1 Desulfurococcales archaeon
GACGTGGTACACAGCCCCCCACGGCGCAGGTAGGTGGATGAGCAGGGCTGCAGCGAAGAGGACGAAGTCCTACAGCCAGGTGATAGCTGAGCTCACGAATAAGGGAATATACCTGAGAGCAAGCAACAGGGCAACAGTAGTAGAGGAGATGCCAGACGCCTACAAGGATGTGGATAAGGTTGCTACGGTGGCAGACGCTGTAGGCATAGCAAAGCTAGTAGCTAGGATGAGGCCTATAGGCGTAACCAAAGGATAAGAACGCCACTACTTTCTTTCCAGCACGGCCTTAAAATATAAGACGATCACCAGGGACTTTTCTAACCATAATATTTTATAAAGATTATGGGCGTGCCGGAGGCGCCAAACGTATATATGGATAGCGTGCGCCTCTTCTGCAGTCGTGTTTATGATAATAATTGTGATGATGCGTTCCCTAAACCCGCTTACTCATAGCCTATTCGGAGGCCCATGTTTACTCGAGTCTAAGCTCCTAGTAATTTAAGTGCTCTAGGAGCTGTGGATCTCACTTTATTTTTAAGGGGTTAAATTTTAAAAAGCAACTAGGTGATGAAGTAGCATATTTTTAATTTTATTTATATTAAAGGCCTTGCAAATAAGAACCTCACGCATCATGGTGGCGATTTTTAATTGCGGTTAAATTAATCCTTTCCCTTTATAGGGAGGTGATTTCTTTATGAATAAGCCTTTAATATTAATAGTTACTACTATTGTTAGCATCATAGTCTTAGCTTCCGTCATAGCCTTCTCACTGCCTGATAAAAGTACCTATTACCATTTTAATGGCGTGGGACTTAATGTAATAATCTTAAACAGTCATGATAGCGATATAATTGATTTTCTAGAGACCTGCATTAACAACCCGTTGAACATTAATACAATAAATAATATAAATAATTTTATAAATAATATTGAAAGAATCATAGATAAAACTGGTGGGATAGTTGTTATACTAGACCTGCGGAATAATAACATTAACCCATCCGAGATAGCAGATGTAGTACGGATTTCTATTACGAATTATACACCAGTGATACTAATCGGGAATTATGAAACAATACTTACCATAGTAGTCCGAGAGGAAACGGGATTAGCAGCATTTGCTGTACCCAAACCCCTAAATAGCTCTAGTAGCTTTATTGTTGAGGCTATAGTTCCGGTTAAATATTCGTTTAATGGGAGGGTTGCGGCTAAGTTTATAGCGAACATAGGAGCATCTATGAGAGATCAGATATGTGATACAATTAAAAAAGTAGTAATAGTACTTCAAAAATCAAGGAACTACGATATCTTTGCCATAACACCACCCTCTGATGAAGTACCTCTGCTGGGAGAACTCGACGTTACCTATACGTCATCCTCGAATTATGGGAAAATTAATGTTAGAGACGAGCTTTACTGGCCCTATAATGATGGCAATAGTGATTACAATTGGTTCTTATACGTATTTGATGATCAAATAATTCCTGGCGAGGCGTTGTGGGGTAACGGGTGGAGAAATGCAGATCTAATTCAACAAATCGATGTTGATAAATATAATTATACTAACTTCTTATCCGAATATGATCCTTCAACATATATTGGTTCATCTGTTTATACTGTAACAGTCGAGATTGGTCTTGAAACCGGTGTTGATAGGGATGGTGCTAGTGTAGGAGGTTCTCTAACAGTAGGTTTCTCGTGGAGCTATGAAAAACCTGACATTGTTATACATGACCGATCGGATTATGATCTAGAATTAGCTAAATGGTGGAATGATATAGATGAAGCTAAAGGTGTTGGTGCAGATACAGTTAGGTTAAAGCCTGGCGCACTCATTCGTCTGCCGCAGAAACCCGGCACTTATCTATGGGAATCAATATATCTTGGGCAATGGGCTAAGCAGAACTGCATACTATTTTGGTGTAGCTGGGAGTTTTCCGGATACGAAGGCGTTGCAGTAACCTGGGGAGTAGTTGGCACATAATTTTTAATTTATTCACACGGTACCTCCACTTTTAATACTGTTTAATGCATTTAACTTAGCTTGAGTAAGGTGAACAGGCTATTAAGGCGAGAACTATGCAGCGTAAAGTAATTGTAATATTAATAATATTGGTTGGTTTACTTTTAGTGGTGGGTTTAAAGGCTATTGTTTTGAGAGATAGTTATGCTTCATTATCATGTAATATAATATATCTTGATTTACATAAAGAGGAGCTATTAGAAAATAATGAGGGCCATAAACCAAAGCTCTACGTCGCATATGATGTTGCCGCGTTACGTAAAGGGTTGTACCCCATACTCGTTTTAAATGCTTCGTTTAGCGATATAACAGCGATCTTGGGGTTAGAGCCTGATTATGTCGTTGTACCACAGGTTCGGGATTTAGCGGGAGTTGTAGTCTCTCGCTTAAATGGGAGTAGCTATTTGATAGTAAGTGTGCCTCATATTGATGATAACAAGTTAATCAGACTCTGTTATTTAATTAATAAATTAGAGCAGACACTAAATACTAATAACGAGGTCTTAGAGGGTTTCGCTGTTTTATCCGGTAAAAGCGCTACTCTAGTAGTTGTGCAGGTTAAGGTTATCGAGAACCCAGAGGTTAAGGGGGTAGAAGCGATTAATGCTGCTAGGCCCCCCTGGCTAGCTTGGGTTGCTTTTTCTGTCGCAACAATACAATGGGGGGAAAGCTACGATTTCCTCGTTAAAACAGCTAATGGCGTGCTCGTGGATTATTGGCCTTCCACGATGTACAGGGGCCCCTATCCCTGCATTCCTAGAGACTTTGAACCAGCAATACTACATGATAGAAGCGATTATAGCCTCGAGCTAGCTGGATGGAAGGTTATTCCACCGGAGAAAACGGCTTTCTGGGGCTTTTGCGTGGAGACGCTTCATGCTCCTAGTCCCTCTAACCATGTTATAACTATTAATATAGAAATCGGCACGCCCGACGGTATAGTCTTGTTAAAAGTAGACATAGAAGGGGAAAGAAGTTAATAGAGGATACCTCGATAGAAGCGGAAGGAACATCCTTCTTATTATCAATATCTTTTGCATTCGTTTAATTATTTTTAATAGACGCTAGCGCTTTTCATTAGACTTTCAGAGGCGAGGTTGGCATCTCATCTCTCACCCGCGTTAAGAGATTAATTGCATGAGGCTTCTTTCTGCGAGAGAGCATCAAGAGTTCTACATATTAAGCTGGTAACGCTCAATTCAATAATATGGTCATTAAAGAGTGGAGTAATCGAGAGTCACTATGAGACTAATTAAAATGACACCAACTTTAAAAGCCTATGTATCTAAGATTAAAATATTCTGTACATTACATGCAAATTCAGTATTGGTGCAGACATTAGGTGTCGTGGATGCTCTATAGAAAGAAGATCCTATTGACATCAATGGTTGCTGTCTGATCTCATTTACAAGGGTTTT
>JALURJ010000250.1:3451-8333 GCA_027016915.1 Desulfurococcales archaeon
TATATTGGCGCTAGAACTCAAGATCATTTGAAGGTAGGCTGGTTACTGGCTAGTAAGTAAATAAACGCCGTCCTAGTCTTTACCTAGAGGGTCTCTTAACTTAATGAGGGCGAGGAACCTTTGGAGAAATCGTAGTAGACTGGTCCATCGGAACCCGGAAAAGGTCATTATTGTAGAAACTATTTAAGTTAGTCCGAATATTGCTATGATTTATTGATAATTTATTATACTTAAAAATTATTAAGAAACTTTTTAATGTGAAGTACGTAATTACTTTAATGGGACCTCTATTCCGAGCCTCTCCTCTATCTCGTCGAGAAACCTCAGCCTCTTTGGTATAGGCGGGTGGCTCGATATCAACTCCTCGAATGCGCTGGTCTCGCTCCTCTTTAGCTCCTCGACTATGTAGTCTATATCATAGGCGAATCCGCCGAAGAGCTCGACGAGTGGTGCCACTATGAATAGCTGGCTTATGGTGGAGGCCTGCGCTATCTCAGCTCTAACCCTAGGGTCGTTCTTCACGGTCACGTGGATCCTAGCGAGTGCCCTCTGGAGCCACCTCGGGTTGCCAGTAGTCAGGGCGCTATGGGCATCAGCATAATACTCCCTCAGCCTATTGAAGTGCGCCACGAGGAACCTGAATAGGATCCCAGCGACTACCAGTAGCGCTCCTATAGCCAGTAGTAGGAGCGGCCCGCCTGACTCCCTATCTCTTCTGCCAGTCCCGCCTAGAAATGCCGACCAAATTAACATTCTACCAAGGAAGTATATGGCCAGTGGTATCAGGCTGAGCGCTAGTATCCAGGCTACATCCCTGTGCTTGAGATGGCCCACCTCGTGGCCTAGAACAGCTATTATCTCCTCCTTGGGCGCGGAGCGCAGGAGGCCCCTGGTGACGGCTACGTAGTTACCCGTCAGGGGGCTTCCATAGGCGAATGCGTTCGGGACTATAGTCTCAGCTATCCTAAGCTTGGGAGTCTTAACGCCACTAGCCCTGGCCAGTCTCTCAAGCTCCACCTGGAGTTGCAGTTCGTAGGGGGTCTCGGGAGGCCTGGTCCTGTAGATAGCGTTTATTATGTGGGGGGCGAAGAGCCACTGAAGAACCATTATTATAGCTACGAAGGCAGCCACTCCAAGAGCCATTCCACCAGCCAGACCGGGGCTACCGTAGTATCTAGCTATCAACTCGGAGACGCCTAGGATGAGGCCTACTCCGCCCAGGAATATCGCCACAGCAGTAACAGCCATGCTGACCCTGAGCTGCGTTAAGCTATGGGGATTACTCCTCACCAGCTTCGGTGCGGCCAGGGCCAGTAGGCCCATAACTAGCGCCGCAGCCAGAGCTTCGAGTACCAGCACCCACCAATACGCTACCATGAAATCAGGCAGCCAGAACACCATTCAGGACCACCAGCGTCTCCCAGCTGTCACCCAACGTAACCTCTACGTATCTACCCGGAGCTGATATAAGTTAACCCAAAACCTAATACAGGGTAAAGTTAAAACTAATTCCCTCAAACCGTATAGCCTAATATCAGGAGTGGCTATGAGGACTCCTGCTTCCCATGGGCCGATCAAGCCCATGGGGACTCCGGCAGGAGCCGAGCCACTCCCGGGAGCGTAATTTGGCGTGCTTCCCTCCCTATTCATAAATATAACATGGAGTGTGCGTGAGAATTGTTGGTGATGCTCGGAGGTGGGCTCCCCGGGCTCCTAACTACTAAGGCGCTCGAGTTAATCAGAAGCGCTGATGTAGTATACGTTGACACCTACACTATGCCAGAGCCGGGCTGGCTCATAGACCTAGCTAGAGTAGAGGCTAAAGGGAGAGTGGTACCCGCTTCCCGAGAGGTCCTAGAGCAGGGGATGGCCCGTATAGTAGAGGAGGCTAGAGACAGGCTTGTAGTGGTCCTCGTGCCGGGGGATCCGCTGATAGCGACTACCCATATAGCGCTGCTTGTTGAGGCCCGGAGGCGTGGTGTCGAGTGGCTAGTGGTGCCGGGGGTCTCCGGTGTAGTCTCGGCTATGACCTTATCCTCACTTCAATTCTACAGGTTCGGCCGTACAATCACAGTCCCAGGCCCCTGGAGGGGGATCAAGGCGTACAGTGTGATTGAGTACCTACGGTGCAACCTATCGCTCGGGCTGCACACACTGCTCCTCCTGGACTACGAGTCAGGAAGGCAGCTACAGCCGAGCGAGGCTGCCAGAATCCTACTCGAGCTAGAAGGGGAGCTAGCGGAGGAGAAGGGGTGGGAGAGGATCCTACCAGGGCTGCTAGCTTTGATCGTGGAGAGAGCGGGCTACCAGGACTATAGCGTGGAGTGGTACAGGCTAGCGAGTCTAGCAAGCACTAGTAGGGAGTATAGGAGCCCCTCAAGCATCGTGGTGCCCGGCTACATCCATGAGACGGAATCCGAGGCCCTACAGGTGATACACAGAGTCCCTAAGAGAGCCATAGAGGAGCACAACAAGCTAGTGAGAGGGATCGTGGCATGCCCTTAAATACCCGTTTGTCCCTGGAGGGTCATTCCCTGTATTTTAGGGTTGTTTGGGTCGCCTCTAGGGACTTTGCCCTCGCCCACTCCTTCATCAGCAGCACAGCCGCCTCCAGAGCGGGGTCACCGGGCTTCGGGGGCAGAAACATTTGATTATGGCTTTCTGTGTCAGTTTGTGTCTTTTTGTGGCTCAGTAGGGTTTATATGCGCCGCCGGCTAATAGGCTCCCCGGCCCCGCTGGGCGATGGAAGCCATGCTCCAAGCCCAGCCGGGCTTGCAAGCGTAGATGGGAGGCCCGGTGCCGTTGGCCTCGACCGCCACCCATGACCCCACGCCCCGATGAAAGGGAGAAAGGGAGGTGGCGTGGGCGAGGCTGGAAGCCCCTACCACAGACACAAAACGCTACAATCTTAAATAGGATGAAGCGGTAGGGACAAACGGCAACGGCACAACCCCCTCATCCACGCGAACAAGGCCCAGAGGGCTCGGAGCACCACTCCCATCGCCCAGGCGAGCCTCACTCAACGCACATAAACCTCCTAATCCCAATAAAAGTTTCTGCTTTTAAACCCCACGAATGCCCGGTAGCCGCCCAGAAGATTAATGCGGAGGAAGAAGGGGGGTGCCCGGGTTAGCTGAGGTGCTAACCATATACGGTCAGAGAGTGGCCATAATGAATCCATTCACTGCTGTGAATAACTTTATAGCGCTTACTGAGGGACTCGAGAGGGGGGAAGTTAGGAGGGTCTTGAAGAAGTCGCTGGTCGTAGTGATATTCCTGGGACTCATATTCATATACATAGGAAAGACGCTACTAGACTTCTACCACATAAGCGTTCGCCGCCCACCGAGACTTTTTCATGATTTTTAATGATTTCTGATGCCTCGGTGGGTGGTTCTTACTTGGGCTTCCTAGCCACGACACCTAAGGCACGGTCATCGTAGCCTATGACCTCGAACCCCGCCCTCCTGAGCCTGGATGCCACACTACCCGGTACGTTAAGCCCCCTAATCCTGCCCGGCTCGCCCGTGTAATGAAATAATATGCCCCCCGGCTTGAGCAGCTTATATAGTAGCTGGTAGAAGTTCTGCGAGTAGAGGTCACCGGTGGAGGGGGTTAGCCTGGGAGGGTCGTGTATTATCCTATCATAGAACTCGAGGGGGAGCTCCCCTAGAACCTCTACGGCGTCGCCTAGGATAATCGTGATCCTGGGATCCCCTAGTCCTCTGCTCCAGGGGTTCCTCTCAGCTATCCAAAGGACGTACTCATCGACTTCGACTGTATGCACGAGACTGGCCCCTCTCCTAGCACTAGCTATAGCCGTGTACCCTAGACCTGTGCATACATCG
This sequence comes from Desulfurococcales archaeon, assembly GCA_027016915.1. Lineage (GTDB taxonomy): Archaea > Thermoproteota > Thermoprotei_A > Sulfolobales > WAQK01 > WAQK01. The sequence continues at coordinate 7,300 of JALURJ010000250.1, forward strand.
AGGACCCTATGCCCTCTGCCTATGCGTGCGGCCCTGACCTTCGAGAGCGTATCTCTCAGGGGATCCGTGTCCTTGACTCTATGCATGTGTATACCATTAATCTCCAGCGTAGGAGGAGCCCCCGGCGAGACGGGGACTAGTTTGTAGTATCCGCTCTCGGTCCTGGCCTCTACTACGTATAGCTCGCCATCCTCTAGGGCTAGGATCCTCCTGGGGCCAGACAGCTGAAGGAGTGTATCTGTGCTGGGGATGAGGCTCGGGTCAGGGTTCCTAGTTAATCCTATATCTAGAGTGGTAGGCGAGCCCCTGGTTATGGCCTCGGCTTCCCATGGCGCTATAGCTGCCTGGGGCTTATAGTTATACTCGAACACCTCCAGCATACCATTCTATCCTCCATGGGAGGCTAGCGGCTTCTTAGTAGGATCCTAGCGATTCCCGCATAGAACTCTGGTAGCGCCTCGAGGCTCTTTATACTCACCCACTCATCGGGCCCGTGGATGTTCCCGCCTATGGGCCCGAAGTCTATGGCTTGCACGCCCCTCGGACTATAGAACCTGGAGTCACTGGCCCCCGCGCCCTCGCCTATGCTAACCTTAATGCCAGCCCTCTCAGCAGCCTTCAGTGCAGCCTTTACTATTGCTGAGTCCTTACTCGTATAAAGGTATCCGCCGCCCCCGCCACACTCAACCCTAGCTCCCGGCAGCGCCTCGGTTACCACGGCCTCTACAGCGGAGCATATGCTCTCGACGCTAGGGGTCATAGCCCTAATATCCAGTACCAGCTCCCACGAGTCGCTGGCGCCCCTGAGGATGTTGGGTGTTATGGTCACGCCGTAGTCGCTGTACATCTCAGTCCTTATAGGGGTCCTCGTCAGGGGGACTACTGCCCTAACGAGCCTAGTGAGACTCCTATCGACTTCAGCCTCCACTCCATCCCCTCTAGTCTCGACCCCACGTAGCCTCACCCAACCAGGTATCACGTTTGACTTCAGGAACCCGCCCTCGACCCCCGCTAGCTCGACGTCCCTCTTCACC
>JALURJ010000250.1:8343-9238 GCA_027016915.1 Desulfurococcales archaeon
CACCCTCAGCCAGTGGGATGCAGCTATCAGAGGGTGAGTGTCAACGCCGGGTATGAAGTACGCGGCATGCCTGTTCTCCACTATAGGAGTCCTGGCCCGGAACTCCGCCGATATGGGGGACCCCTTCACTGTAACTGGGTCTCGCGGGATCCTCACCGTCACCTTGAATGCGTTCCTCCTCCTAACTATTATGGTATGGCCTACTCCATCCCCGTTCACGAGGAACTCGGGGAGGCCATACTTCTCCTCGAGGATCCCGGCTATGACAGCCGCTCCATTACGGCCCCCGATCTCCTCATCGCCCGTGAAAGCATAGTACACTCCCTCGAGGCCCTCCTCAGCCAGCCTCTCGAGGGTCAATATCATAGCGGCAACATTGCCCTTGTCATCAGCCACTCCCCTCCCGTATGCTTTGTCTCCCTCTATGGTTAGCTCGAATGGCGGCTTACTCCACTCACTGGGATCCACCGGCACGGTGTCCCAGTGTGCTAGGAAGAGGATCCTAGGCTTACCCTTCCCTACCATCCCGTGAACGGTGTAGTACCCGTTGGATTCGAGGATCCCAGCGTCTAGGCCCCTAGACCTCAGCTCCCCCTTAATGTACTCCGCGCAGTCCCTCGAGGGCCTCAGTCCCCGTGTGGGGTCATTCACCGTATTATAGGATACCAGGTTCTCCAGGATCCCCAGAACCTCACTAGACCGCATGCCTAAGTACCCCGGGTATCACGCTGAGGTTCAGATACTTTTAGATATATAGCCTAGGCATATTAATCCCTCTGCACGCGCCTCGTTATCCGGTGTAATCGAATATGGAGTACACGACACTGGGATCCACGGGACTCAAAATCTCGAGGATAGGACTAGGCGCCTGGCAGTTCAGCGAGGCGTGGGGCAG
>JALURJ010000251.1 GCA_027016915.1 Desulfurococcales archaeon
CTGCAAACGCCGCTATAGAGGACAATACTACCCGCGACGCCGTCTCGTTCCTAGTGCTCCATTTTCTGGCCAACTACTACTACGCTGTGAGGAGCGACTTGGAGCACATGAACCCACAATATGCACTAGACGCTGCGGTCCACGGATGCATCCTAAACCAGACTCTGAACAGGCTGGACGAGATTGTTTCAAGAATGATGTCCATCTACGGCGAGCCGGAGGCGGACATCCTTAATTACGCCAGGCAAATGATAGGCACGGCTCGCAGCATGGGCGTGCTTCCACCATCCTGGGACTACAGTGTTAACAGCAGAGTACCCGCAACGGCGTCTCTGGTTAGGTCGGAAATGGGGTTGATCGAGCTCCTCTTCGAAGGATGCAGTCTAATAATAAATACCACTCGGGGCAACGTAGCGCTGGCACGGGAGGCGTCGGAGGCGTTCATCTATAGAGTTGCCAGGGATCCTTACCTCTTAATGCTGCTCTACACACCCCTCCTCGGGGATCCCCGTGTCGGCCCCGTTCTGGGTCCGGAGATGACGGGTTGGTATAGTGGTGTGCAATACAGTCCTGGAGGCTTCATGGGAGCATATGCGCTCCACCAGGATGTTGAAGGGCGCTATAAGCCCAGCTATCCGCTCTTGGGTCTCAGGGAAACATGCGAGTTGCAGGGCCCCTTTGCCGACGCTCTGGGGTTGGAGGATGCAGCGTATCTGCACTTCTACGCTTGGATGAAGATCCAGGGTCTCGACTCCTTGGCGGTTGGGGGCGGCTAGGGCTCGCCGCCCAGCTCCCTCTCCAGCTCCCTCACAAGCTCCCTTGTCTCCGGGTTCTCCCTGGTCACTATGCTTAGGGTCGTGGCCGTGAGGGTGCTTAGGTAGGTGTGGAGGGCCAGCGCGTAGATGTAGTCCTCATCCACGGCGACCTCGGCTATGCCGAGGGTGCTGGCGATGGGTGTCATGACGTGGGCGTAGAGGTCGACCTTGCCCAGCCTCCCCTCAAGGGCGCTTTTTATGAACTCCCTGACCTCGTCCTCCACATTGCGCAGGGCTTCTGCAAGGCCCTGGCCGTACTGGGTGAGCCTGAAGCCCTGGGCGTCTGCCTCCACAAGCCCCATATCCTCCATGCTCCTCAGCGTTTGGAGGAGGCCCCTGCAGTTGGATGCCCCGAGGGCCCTGGCGCAGGACTCGCGTATGTCCTCGGCAGGGAGGGGTCGGGCCTCCAAAGTGTGTAGGAGGTAGATGTACCTCTTAGCCCTGGGCGAGAGCACGTCGTAGGAGAGCTGTATAGCCTCAAGCATGAGCCTCGAAGCACCATCCACCAACTTTGTACCCCTCGGGAGGCCTCCTAGTCCCCTATGTGTAGGCAAGGGCTTTAAGAGTTGTCAGCTAGAGGGTTAACGTAATTTAGCCCCGGCCTTCATGTAGGCTTGGAGGACTATGCCTTGACCAGGGACTGTCACAGGGCTAAGGTTAGCATGATGGGCAACCTGGCCATAGTTGTGAGGGAGGACGGCGGGATAGCGGCGATCCCCAAGGACTATCTGTGCAAGCTTGTCGAGAAGCTTAACCTGTGCCTCGAGAACTACAAGTGTTAGGGGGTGCTGGTGCTTGGCCTTCAGGGGTGGTGAGGAGCTGGCCAGGCTCCTAACGGTGAAAGGTGTTGCGGGCAGGGCCTCGGTGTGGAGGGGAGGGCCGTGCGACATGGTGGTGTTTGAGTCGGGCGGGGAGCTCTACGCCCTGACCTACAGGGAGGGTGTCCTGGGCTGGGTTTATGTGAAGGTTTACCCGGCCAGCGCCAGCATCTCCCTGATGAGCTGCGACGAGGTTCTCTACTCGCCCTGGGGACTCTACGTCTACGGCAAGAACCTCGAGGATCTCGTGGAGGGCATTAGGAGGAAGCTGCCGCGCCTAGCCAGGATGGGTGAGGCCGGAGTTGTCCAGGTATAAGTATGTTCTCCTCGACATGGACGGCGTTCTTTGGAGGGGAGGTGAGCCTATCCACGTAAACGTAGAGGCTGTGAAGATCCTCGCCTCGAGGGGGGTCGGCGTAGCGTACGTTACCAACAATTCTACTAGGAGCAGGCGCAGCTACGTTGAGCGTCTCAAGGCCCTGGGCCTCCCGGCCTCCGCCAGCACCATTGTGACCAGCGGATACGCAGCCTCCATCTACATGAGGCTCAGAGGGGTTTCCACAGCCTACGTGGTGGGCGAGGAGGGCCTGTTTGAGGAGGTTGGGCTGGCTGGAATAGAACCCCTGGACACTTGCCCCGGCAAGGCTGACGCCGTAGTCGTGGGGCTCGACAGGGGCTTTAACTACGGGAAGCTGGACTGTGCGGCAAGGCACGTGAGGAGGGGCGCGCTCTACGTGGCGACAAACACCGACTCAACGCTGCCCCACCCCGGAGAGCCGAAGCCCGGTGCGGGTGCCATGGTTGCGGCCATAAGCGTTGCTGCTGGCAGGAATCCGGACTTCACAGCTGGCAAGCCAAATCCCTGGCTGGTGGAACTCGCCCTAGAGGCACTGGGTGCCGAGCCCGGCGAAGTGCTGCTTGTTGGGGATAGGCTTGACACCGACGTAGAGGCTGGTAGGAGGGCGGGTGTGGATACGCTCCTAGTGTTCACCGGGGTCACAGCGCCTGGCAGCAGCCTGGACCCCGAGCCCACCCATACTGCCCGTAGCTTGATGGATGCCCTGCACCTATTCGGCTAGGTCGGCCCCACCAGGGGCTCTCCAACCACCAGTACTGCCCTGCCGAGCACCCTGCCTTCAGCTATGTCCTTGTATGCCTGGTTCACCTCCTCGAGCCTGTACGCCTTGTAGATCGGCCTTACCAGCCCTTGCTCTATGATCCTTATGGCCGACTCGTACTCCGACCTCGTGTAGGCTGCTGTCCCCGTGATCCTCAACTCCCTCATCACGAGCAGGGCTGGCCTCGTTATAGTTACGGGTTCCCCGGT
>JALURJ010000252.1 GCA_027016915.1 Desulfurococcales archaeon
CTTGACCCAGGGCTTCACCCTTAAACCTCTCTCCACAGCCTTCTTGGCTAGCAGGCCAGCCCCTATGAGTATGAAGGGGTTGCTAGTGTTGGTGCAGCTGGTTATGGCAGCGATCACCACGGCGCCGTGCCCGATCTCCACCTCCTCGCCCTCCAACGCCACCCTGTACGTCCCTGGGGAAGCCCCTGTCTCCTCCAGGTACTTCTTAAGGATCTCTGCGAACCTCTGCTTCGCCCTGCCCAGCGGTATCCTGTCCTCGGGGTGGCTGGGCCCGGCTATCGATGGTTCAACTCTTCCCAGGTCGAACTCCACCAGTACGCTGTACTCTGGCACGTGTTCAGGGTCGTAGAACAGGTGCTGCGCCTTGGCGTATTTCTCCACCAGCCTGACGTGTTCCTCGCTGCGCCCCGTGAGTCTGAGGAAGTCGAGGGTCTCCGCATCTATGGGGAAGAACCCCGTGGTGGAGCCGTACTCGGGGGCCATGTTGGCTATGGTGGCCCTGTCGAAGCCTGTCAGGTGTTTGAGGCCGGGTCCTATGAACTCTACGAACTTGCCTACAACGCCGACCTTGCGGCGTAGGAACTCGGTTATGCTTAGAACTATGTCGGTGGGGGTTACGCCTTCCCTAGGCTCGCCGACCAGCTTTACCCCGACTACTTCTGGGAGCGTTATGTAGTAGGGCTGGCCGAGGAGCACGGCTTCGGCCTCTATGCCGCCGACACCCCAGCCGAGAACCCCTATTCCGTTGACCATGGTGGTGTGGGAGTCCGTGCCTATCAGCGTGTCGGGGAAGGCGAGCTTCTCGCCGTCCACCTCCCGCACCTCGACGACCTTGGCCAGGTACTCGACGTTGATTTGATGGATGATGCCCTTACCGGGAGGTATGACCTTTATGTTGGCGAAGGCCTGCTGAGCCCACTTGAGGAGCTTGTACCTCTCCCCGTACCGCTTGAACTCTAGCTCCATGTTCCGCTGCAGAGCGTACGAGGTTCCGAAGTAGTCCACCTGGACCGAGTGGTCTACTATGAGGTGGGCTGGCACCCTGGTGTCCACTATTCCAGGGTCACACCCGTGCTTGGCTGCAACGTCCCTCATTGCTGCAAGGTCGACCACCAAGGGGACTCCGGTGTAGTCCTGGAGAACTACTCTGGAAGGCATGTAGGCAACCACGCTTCTCCCGGCGCCCGAGGGCCATGAGCCCACCTTCTTAACATCATCCTCGGTCACCAGGAAGCCGTCCATGTTCCTGGCAGTGTTTTCAAGCAGTATCCTTATCGTGTAGGGGAGCTTGGAAGTCTCGGCGTAGCCCAGCTCCTCGAGCCTGTCCAGGCTGTATATTGTTACCTTGCCGACAGGTGTTTCCAGGGTTTCCGCCGCATCCCTCAAACCCTTAGCCATAACGTTCACCCAGCAAAGCTGCTCCGTGAGGGAACAGGTTTCAACAACATAATTAAATCATATGGATATTAATCATATTAGGTGAAAAATATACAATATAGTATGAATTTTTAGGAGGCAACACCTAATAACACCATTGATCACACGAAAGCCGGGCAAAAACGCCGCGAGGCGTGTCTAAATGGGAGAGAAAATAGACTGGTACAAGATCTCCGAGAGGCTGCACCGCTTCTACGAGGGCAAGATCGAGGTAATCCTCAAGGTTCCAGCCTATACCCAGAAGTTCTTCGCCGTATGGTACACCCCCGGCGTAGCAGGACCCTCCAAGATACTTGCCGAAGACCCTGACGAGTCCTTCCACCTCACGTGGAGGTGGAACTTCATAGCAGTGGTGAGCGACGGCACCAGGGTGCTGGGACTGGGCAACATAGGGCCTCTGGGTGCTTACCCTGTCATGGAGGGTAAGGCGCTCCTATTCAAGCTGCTCGGCGGCGTGGACGCCGTCCCCCTGGTGCACAAGGCAAGGGACCCCGAGAAGTTCCTCGAGCTGCTGGAACTCGTGGAGCCCAGCTTCGGAGGCATAAACCTGGAGGATATAGAGAGCCCCAAGTGCTTCTACATACTAGACGAGGCTAGGAGGAGGCTGAACATACCCGTCTGGCACGACGATCAGCAGGGCACAGCCACGGTCACCCTGGCCGGGCTGATAAATGCCGCCAAGCTTGTAGGTAAGGACCTCAAGAAGATGAAAATAGCGCTTATAGGGGCGGGAGCCGCCAACATCGCGCTCTACAGGCTACTCAAAACATACGGGCTCAACCCCCGCAACCTGGTAGTGGTGGACAGCAAGGGGGTACTACACCCCGACAGGGAGGACATAGATAGGCTCATGATAAGCAACAGGTGGAAATACCAGATAGCTGTGGAGACGGAGGGCGGGTGGAACGACCTAAGGGGCGGCGGCATACCTGAAGCCATGAAGGGCGCCGATGCCGTCGTCGCCGCTTCGAGACCCGGCCCCGACGTGATAAAGAAGGACTGGGTAAGGCTGATGGAGAAGGACGCCATAGTGTTCGCGGAGGCCAACCCTGTCCCCGAGATATGGCCTTGGGACGCCAAGGAGGCCGGTGCAAAGATAGTTGCCACGGGGAGAAGCGACCTACCCAACCAGGTCAATAACAGCCTCGTCTTCCCTGCAGTGTTCCGCGGAGTGCTGGACGTGAGGGCCAGAACTATAACCGACACCATGGCTATAGCCGCTGCGGAGGAGCTGGCAAGGTTTGCCGAGGAGAAAGGGATACACGAGGACTACATCCTTCCCCTAATGGAGGAGTGGGAGGTATACCCGAGGGTCGCCACGGCGACAGCCCTCCAAGCCATAAAGGAGGGGTTAGCCAGGGTAAAGATGGGGAGAGAGGAGCTGTACGAGAGGGCCTACAACATCATAAAGTCGACCATAGACAAGCTTGAACTCTTCTACAAGACCGGCCTCATAAAGCCCGTGCCCGACGATATACGAAAGATAATAGAGGCGAAGCCCGA
>JALURJ010000253.1 GCA_027016915.1 Desulfurococcales archaeon
GCCCGCGCCCTGCTAAGCGGAGTAGTGGTGCTTCTAGCGACCAATGATTCGTGGGCCCGGGAACTCGACACGCAGACCGAGGTGTTTCTCAAAATACCCATGAAGATGCTGTCGGGCAGGTAGCCCTGCCCCCACATACTCATTTAAACCCCCCTGCATAGCTATTGTCCGCAGCTTAGCCTGACCGAGGAGAGAGAAGGGTGTTAGCCTTGTCAGCCCAGCGGCGCGACCCGAGGATAGAGCATCTGAAACGCATCCAGGAGCTGAACCGAGCCATCGTGGAAAAGATGTCGAAGATAAGGTACAAGGTAGCTGTCCTCAGCGGCAAGGGGGGTGTGGGGAAATCCCTGGTGACGGCTAATCTCGGAGTAGCCCTCGCCCTGAAGGGTAGGAAGGTCGGCATACTGGACGCCGACATCCATGGGCCCTCAGTTCCCAAGATACTGGGGGTGCATGGGTACACCATGGCTGGCAGCCCTGAAGGTGTGCTGCCTGTCACCACACCCCACGGTATAAAGGTTGCATCGATGGATTTCCTCGTCCCCTCAGAGGAGACACCCATAGTTTGGAGGGGACCTATAAAGACCAGCGCCATAAGGGAGCTGCTAGCCCTGGTGGTCTGGGGGGAGCTTGACTATTTGCTCATAGATCTGCCTCCAGGCACCGGGGACGAGGCACTCAGTGTAGTACAGATGATACCAAAGATCCACGGCACCATCATAGTTACCATGCCATCGGACCTCTCCAGGATCGTGGTTAAGAAGGCAGTCAGTTTTGCCAAGAGAATGGCTGTCCCCGTACTAGGGGTCATAGAAAACATGAGTGGCTTCACCTGCCCCGAGAGCGGCAAGACCTACTACATTTTCGGTAAGGGTGCCGGGAGGAAGATAGCTGAGGAGATGGGCGTGGAATTCCTGGGCGAGATACCGCTGGATCCCAGGATCACCGAGGCGAGCGACCGGGGCAAGTCCTTTATAGCAGAATATCCGGAAGCGCCGGCAGCGAAAAGCTTCATAGAGATAGCGGAGAAGATTATCGGGAAGGTAGAGTCTGGAGGCGGGGATGAGGAGCGGACCACGGAAGGAGGGGAACCGATGAGCTTCAGGCTAAACACTGACCTCCTAAAGAAGGGTTAGCTTTGCTCCAGCCCCTCCCTCAACAAACTTTTCTCCCAGCACCTTCCTGAACGTATCCTCGTGGCCACTGCAGTGGAGGGGCATAACCTTAACAACGTTTATCGTGGATAGTATCTCTCCAAGCTTCTCGGCCGAGTCCTCGTCCTCCTCCTTGAGGTGGAAGCCCCCAGCCACCAGCTCGTACTCCCCTTTACCTCCAGCCCATCTCAGTATTATTGGAATGCCGGCGTGACCGCAGCCAACTATGAGGGCTTGGCGGCCGTTCCTTAACACTATTTTCAGGCTTATTTCGAGGCTCCGGGCCACGGGCCCGAAGGCGTAGACCCCGGGCGCCACGGGTGTCGAGGTCTGCACCCTGGCCACCCTCCATCCAAGCCGCCTAGCCTTTTTGAGCACGTGCACGGCGAACCACGGCTCCTCGGGGACGAATACTGTGCCTTGCCGCGGGGCACGCTCCAGGAGCTCTGGGAGGGCTCCGTAATGGTCGCGGTGGAAGTGTGAGATCACTATCCGGTCGATTTTCCCGAGATCCACGCCTAGGAGCTCGGCGTTCCTGTGCAGTATTTCGTAGGAGGGGCCGGTGTCGAAGAGGATATGGTAGTTCTTGCCACCAACCCTAGGCTCCAAATATATGGAGAGCCCATAGCCTGTGGTGAGTGCGGGTTCCCTGGCAACTTTATCTACCAGTACCACTATTTCTAATTCATCTACACTTCTACTTGGCAATTCGAAGGCCCACGTTTAAATACGGGTCAGAGCTTAATAATTTGTGGCGCACATTACTACGATGTCTTGCATAAGTTTAAATAGCATTTAGTGGGAAAATATCCACATGGGGTTATTGTTATGAGGATAACCGAAATAGTCCGTGTCGATAGTAAAGGAAGAATAACTATACCTATGCTTGTAAGGGACTCTCTTAACATAGTAGAGGGAATGCACCTGGTATTGATAGCCGATACGGATCGGCGAGAAATAATCGTGACACCAGCATTGTCGCCTGAGGCCAAGGTCTACGAGCTACGCATCGAGGTGCAGGATGTTCCCGGCGCTTTCGCGCACGTGTCAGACCTCTTGGCCGAGTTGGGGATAGACCAGGTCACCACACACTGCGCCGCCATTAAGCGTGGGGAAACAGCTGAGTGCCTTATCGTGGCCGACTTTTCCCAAGCGAAGGCCACGCCGGAAGAGGTTAGGGAGAAGCTTCAGGTACTCGACGAGGTCAGGATGGTTACCATAAAGCCCTTGCAGCGCGGCTGACTGGCCAGGAATCCGGGCGGTTTTAGAGATTTATTTTCTGCCCTACATTATATTAGGATCATGTGGAGGCTTTGCTAGTCAAGGTTGGGTGTTGCGGGTTTCCCTACTCCTTCAGGAAGTATGTCCAGAATTTCCGCTTAGTGGAGGTTCAGAAGACCTTCTATAAACCGCCGCGCCCCGAAACCCTTGCAAAGTGGCGCAACGCGGTGCCTGAGAACTTCGAGTTCACCGTCAAGGCCTGGCAGATAGTCACACACCCGCCCGGCAGCCCCACATGGCGGAAGGCCGGGCTCAGCGTGGAGAAGGGCAAGGAGAAGCGTTATGGGCTGCTTCGCCCCACGGAGGAAAATTTCGAAGCATGGCGCGTTGTCGAGGAGGCTGCCAGGATCCTTAGGGCCAAAATAATAGTTGTTCAGACGCCCCCCAGCTTCGGCTACACGGAGGAGAACTACCGCAACGCTTACGAGTTTTTCTCCCAGGTCGTGGGCAGGGGGTATGTCATTGCCTGGGAGCCTCGGGGTACATGGCTCGAAAACCCG
>JALURJ010000254.1 GCA_027016915.1 Desulfurococcales archaeon
CTGGAAGAGGCCGGAGTCATAGAGTCCAGGCGGCTGAGGGGTAAAACCTACTACAGGCTCAGGAAGAAGTAGGCCCGGGCAACCTTATATGTTCGAAAGGTTAGTATTAATTGAGTTCCTGGTTACACACTTTCCCAAGAAGACTGGTGAGGTGTTCATGGGAAAACCCTCTACGGCGCTGCTAGGCCTGGCAGTTCTGCTTCTACTTGCAGCCGCGCCCCTGGTCTCCGCGGCTGGTAAGGACCAGGCCGCCAGAGCCTCTAGAAGCTTTGTAGTAACCCTCCCACGCCCAGCCGCGGAGAGGACGGAATACGAGCTGCGCACCGACTCTATAATCATCCATATGCGGGTGGAAGGTGTCAAGGTCTACGTGAACGCTGAGACCAGCGTTCCGGAGAACTTATCGCTAACAGTGGCCTTCCTTTCTAGGGAGACTGAGGGTGTACGGAATGCTACGAGCCTGGTCGTCGACATGTCCCCCCTAAGCATTGACGAGATTATGGTGAGGGTGGTGGCCAAGCTTGTTTTCGAAGGACACCTCACCATGGCCGAGGCGATGGAGGGGCTGGCAGTACATAATGACACTGTAACGATAAGCTACGGGACCTCGGCCGTCACCCTGACGATAAACCCGCATATCGAGTGGGTTCCTTCCCACCAGCTGTTGGACATGCTCACCATGTTTCCAACAGCGAGAGTTGCGGAGAACGTCTCTACCGTGGCCAGTCTGACAACCATCCCGACACCAGCCACCACGACAGCAACGGCCACTGTTACTAAGACAGAGACCACAACACAGGTATGGGTTGATGCGCTGGGGCAGCCAGTCAACACCAGCACAACGGCAGCCCGTCTAATCAGGATCTCATTCGCCACAACGACTACTACTCCGAGTGAGGAGGCCAGGGCTGGCGAAGTTGTGGCAGCGCTACTTGTAGGCCTGTTCGTGGCCCTACTATCATACATTATTGTAAGGATGCGTCTCTAAAGGTGCCCGGGCTTGAGGAGGCGTGGGGGGAATGGGCCTCTAGAGGTGCTTGGGGGGACTGCTCTTCGCGTATACCTACTTCTGGCTAGGAGCGAGAAGCCCCTCGGGGTCAGGGAGGTTCAGAGGCTGATGGGGTTCAAGAGTCCCAGCACCGCTAAGCACCACCTGGATAGGCTAGTGGAGCTTGGCCTGGCCTCCAGGACCCCTCAGGGGTACCTGGTTAGGGAGGGGGTGGAGAAGGTGTTTGAAGGTTACGTGGCCCTGCTGGGAAGCTTCGTGCCTAGACTCATCCCCTACGCTGCCTTTCTTACAGGAAGCATAACGACTTACGTTGTCCTCTCGTGGCCTGAAGTCGAGGTTCTACCTGTGGCGCTTGGCTACCTTGCAGCCCTCTTCCTCTGGGTGGAGGGCCTGAGGATGTATAGGTGGTTGAAGAGGCTGCTAAGCTAGTGTTAAAAGACGTAGTGAGGCTCCGGTATCTCGGTGTCGTCCTCCCAGGGGTAATCGAAGGGTTTTGGGTTTATTTTGATCACGCCCTTCTCAGCCCTCCATATGGTGGGCCAGTAGAAGTACATGATCTCACCCTCAACGTTCTCGGCTATCCTCTCATCGATCTCCTTGAGGAGGAGCACCGTCCGGATAACGTCCCTGGGATCGTCGAAGCTAAGCATTATGGCAACCCTCACCCTCCCAGGATCCATGCCCCGCTCGACAAGCCTTCTAACGGTCTCCACGGGAGCGTGCATGTATTTCGGCTCCACGCTCGTTATGAGGCGGAAGCTCCTAGGCGTGGACGCCTTGATCGAGACCCTAACCTGCATCCCATCGAGCTCCACCATGTCGTCCACCATACGGTCCCTGTAGGCTGGAAGTATACCGTTGGTCTCGAGGATCACCTCGTAGCCAGCGTCCAGCAGCAACCTTGCAAGCCGCTTCGTGTGCTCCCAGCCTATGGTGGGCTCTCCCCCGGTTAGCCTCACCCTTCTAAAGCCGTGCTCCTCTGAGGCTTTTTCAACCCTCTTGAATGCCTCCTCCGGTGTGAGGAACTCGCCCACCCTGCCCCGCCTGCGGGGCCACAGATACTTGTCCTCCCAGAGGCAGTACGAGCACCTCATGTTGCAGCCAGACATAGTTGCCAGTATGGACTCCTTGTCGTAGTAGAACTTGTAGTGGTCTATCATCCTGTAGGCCCTTCTCAGGCCTCCATCTCTTAGGACCAGGCTGGCCACGCGCTCGGCTTCCTTCAGGGCGTCATAGTACTTTCTACCGGTCATCGCCGATCCCAGGGGCTCACAACGCCTTCTCGAGGATCGCTATCTCCGCGAGGCTTGAGGCAAGCTCCTTGAACTTCTCCGCCTCGCTCCTGGAACCTACTATTGCACCGTAATGCATGGGCACCGCTATCCGGGGCTTCACCATCCTGACAGCGTCAGCAGCCTCCTCAGGAGTCATAACGTAGACCCCGCTTACCGGCAGGAGGGCCACGTCTATGCCTAGGCCTGCCAGCTCAGCCATCTCCGGGATGTTGTCCGTATCGCCAGCGTGGTATATCTTCACACCCCCTATCCCCAACACGTAGCCCACACGGTTATCCTCCTTTGGGTGAAACACCCTGCCCGGCGCCCTGAACTTATTTATGTTGTAGGCAGGCACACCCCTCACTTCGACGCCCAGGACGCTGAGGGTGGCTCCGGGGGAGATCTCCAGGACCTCGCCACCCCTGCTGGCACAGGAGGATGCTATGGGCGGTGCCACAACCCTTGTCCCCTCATTCCTCAGCATTGCTAGGTCTGAGGGGCTGCAGTGGTCGAAGTGCTCGTGGGTAACCAGGATGAGATCCGCAGGCTCGAGGCCTCGGGGGAGGTTGTAGGGGTCGAGATAGACGGTGAGCCCCGCACCCTTCACCCTGAAGGCGCTGTGGCCGAGCCACTCTATGGATACTTCCCCGATCTTTAAACTAGACACAGGGGCTGCACCATTGAATTCATGCTGTTCAGGGTATATAAGTGTGTTCAATATTCAAATTCAAAATAATAAAAAACGACAGCTACATCCTGCCCACGCCGCGGACGCCGTGTATCCTGATATACTTGTTTTCAAGGTAGCTGAACAGCACGTAGGCGACGGCAGCCATGGCTGCCGCTATGACCCCCGACAAGATGATCTCCGTGCCTAGCGGGAGGTAGGGTTCCAGCCCGGCGGCGCCGTACCTCATAACCTCAGCCGCATGGGAATAAGGTACGGCTATGGCCACGGTTTTGAGGGGCCCGGGAAGCATGGAGACGGGAACAGCGACGCCGCCCACTATGAATATGAGGAAGTTGGTGATATCGATGAGGGGCCCAGGCACGCCCGTTCTCAGCGATATGGCTGAGAGTATCAGGCTGTAGGATACGGCCATGACCGTGGCAGTGCCGAGGCCGTAGAGGAGGAAGAGCGGCTTGGTGGCCAGCGGAAACCTTGTTCCCGTAGCGTAGGATACCAGTAGGTACATCAGCGGCGTAACCATTGCTATCTGCGTTGCTATGGTCACCAGCCTGCCAGCCAGCACGTGGAGTGTCCTGGTGTTGTGGAGCATGTGGTCCTCGACCAGGCCCAGGGAGACGAAGAACCATATAGACCACCCGGCTATGTACCACACCGAAGTCGAGATTATGTTCCATAGTGTTACACCCCAGAACACGTAGGGCCCCGTGGTAGGTAGCTCCTCCTTGGGCACGAACAGCAGGGCGCCGAGTATGAATATAGCTATCCAGAACGTTATGTTCAACGTTGAGTTGAGGAAGCTGTACTTGTACCTCCAAGTTCTGAGGAGATGCAGGTAAACTATGGGCCTCAGCCTCGACACGGCTAGTCCACCCCCTTAGCCTTAGCTTTGGCATCCACCCTGCCGACGAAGAGGAATGCCGCCAGGTTGTAGGTCACCCCCATTAGGGCCAGGATGTAGAGGACGGTGAATAGGGCAGCCCCCGTCTCGGTTGAGAGAGCGGACACGAGCTTGGCAGCGTCAACAACGTATTTCACCGGCACAGCCCTGGCCACGAGCTGGAGTGCGTGAGGGAGAATGCCGACTGGGTAGAAGACCCCTGAGACTAGGAGTAGGAATGGCACCAGGCTGTTGATTATGTTGCTCTCCTCCTTAACTATGAGGAGCAGGGAGGCAGCGATCACGGAGATTCCCAGCAGCGGGACCATGCCCAGTATTATTATGAAGTATATCAGCACTAGGTTCACGAGTCCTGAGAGGCCCTCGAAGTACAGCACGGCTGGCATCACGGAACTCACGGTCACGGCAGGGCTGAAGAGGGCCGTAGGTAGCCCGGCTGCTATCAGGAGTCTCGGAGTTCTTATGGGGGTTAGAAGTATGTAGTTGAGGGTGCCCAGCCACCTGTTGTACAGCGTATACCCAGCCACGGTGTCTATTATCGTGACACTGGACATAGCCACCACGCTGGCGGAAAGCATGAAGAGGACCGGGTTCCTCACCCCCATCCTGGCGGCGTAGATCTCGGGGCTCCCGAAAATGTAGCCAAGCCCCATAACCAGTGCCACCATTATGTATGGCCATAGAACCATGGCTACCAGCAACCCCTTGTTGTTCTTCATCCAGTATAGGTTGGCGAAGAACTCCGCCCTAGCTATATCAATCATCCTTGCTGGCACCCTGCCCACCCCTCCTGGTTACAGCTATGAAAACGTCCTCTAGGCTGGGTTCCGCGACCTCCACTCTGAGGACGCTGAATCCCATGCCTGTGAGAATATCTATGGTTCGTGCCACAACCCTCTCCTCCAATCCCGCTTCCACCAGTATCCTGGCGGTGAAGCCCCCATCAGTCTCGCTCACGTGGAGCTTGCTGATCTCCAGCCTGTGCTTCAGCCTCTCCTCCACTCTGGACAGGCTGTCGCCCAGCATGCCGGAGAACTTGACCACGACAGGTACCTCGCCCGCGACGAGCTTTTTGAGCTCGAGTACGGTGCCTATTGCGGCGATCCTGCCCTCCGAGATTATTGCTACACGGTCGCAGATCATCTCGGCCTCAAACATGTTGTGAGTTGTTACCATGACTGCTTTGCCCTCCCTGCGAGCCATCCTGACCAGGAGTTCCCTCATCTCCCTTGCAGAGGGAGGATCCAGCCCGAGGGTGGGTTCGTCGAGTATCAGTATGGGCGGGTCGTGGAGCATGGCTCTCGCTAAGGCCAGCCTGGCCTTCATGCCGAGCGAATACTCCTCGTAGAGCTTGTCGGCCCCCTTAAGCTGCTTAAGACCTACTGTTTCAAGCACCTCATCTATGCGGCGCTCCAGCTCGGGCCCCCTGAGCCCGCGCAACATGGCGAAGTACCTGAGGTTCTCCCTCCCAGTGAGCTTCCAGAAGAACCCCCTCTCAACACTGAGGACCACCCCGATCCTGTCCCTAACCTCCACAGGGTTATCGAGCACGCTGTAGCCTGCAACCCAGGCGTTGCCGTCGTCGGGGAGCAGCAGTGTGGATATTATCTTGACAGTCGTGGTCTTCCCGGCGCCGTTCGGGCCCAGGAGGCCAAACACCTCGCCCCACACGACATCAAAGCTAACACCCTTCAACGCCTCGACTATCTGCTTCTCCTTCCTGAAGAAGCCTCGCCGCGCCCACGTCACGTAGCGTTTCACCAGTCCCTCAGCCTTGATGGCGGCACCGCTCAACGTTGCCACACCTCTGCCTAAGGGTGTGAGGGTCTACATATAAATAAAGGTCTTGTGAAATAAAACACAGCTACGGTGGTGGAGGAGGCTCCACAAAAAGGCGCTATGGCGAGAATCGCCGGCGCTGAGCCCTTGAGGGCCGTGAGGAACAGGCTAGAGGCGGAGCCTGCTAGATCCTCTTCTTGGCCTCCTCCTCGCGCCTCTTCCTGAACAACTCCTCCAGATCGAGCTCCCGGTACTTGGGAAGCAGCATGTCCCTCTTGTCGGGGTTCTTCAGGAAGTAGTAGACGGCGTAGCTGCAGATGGGCTCTATCTTGAGGCCCCTCTCCTCGGCAAACCTCAATGCGAACTCGACCATCTTTCTGGCGAGACCCTTACCCCTGTGCTGGGGCGGGGTGTAGGTCTCTATGAGTTTTAACGTGCCGCCCTCAACCCTATATCTTAGATACGCCTTTGCCCCGTCGGGCATTTTTATGTAGAAGACTGTCTTGGTGTATCTGACCTCGGGGGTCTCGGAGGCCAAGGCTATCACACGGTTCAGGGTTTAACGGGGGTTAATATTTTGTTCCCACACTCAGCTCCGGCGAGGCGTTAGCCTGAACTCGCAGAAGTCTCCGCCAAATAAGACGCAGCTCTTCTCCTCCACGCTTACAGGCGTCCCGTATAGGGTGGAGAAGACGCCTGCAACTATCCCCCGCATAATATTTGATCCTCTGGGCTTGTGCCTGGCCTCTGCCAGCGCCAGGCACTCCATGTTTCCATGAATTCTGACAGTAATCTCGCCCCTCTTCTTTGATACCCGTGCACTGTCTGCCCAGCCTGTAGCCCTCAGCAGTCTCGAAAGTATAGCTTGAAGCGTTTCGGGCTCCAGCTCCGATGGGTTGGCCACTATGAGTTCGACCTGCCTGGCCAGGCACCTTCCGAAAAAGTATCCAAGCCAGAATAGCAGGGTTGCCGCCAGCCCCTCCCCAAGCCTCTCCAGGTACCCTTCCCATATGGAGACGAGCGAATCCTTACAGATCATCACTGCACGCATGTTGCCGAAGCTTAGAAGGTCGGACCTGGGCGCCACAAGGATGCCTCCCCACGGAACCGTGGTCTCGACCTTTAGAACGCCCTCCAGACCCCGGAGAGCGTTGAGAAGCATGCTTCGATCAAGATCCCCCGCTTCGACGACGTAGAACCCCCTATGGATCCTGGTGCCGCATGCAGTTGTGCTTTCAAGTATTCTGAAACCGGCCGACAATATACGGCGAGGCACCTCCGTGTAGAGAAGCTCGCCGTGTTCGCCACCGACCTCTACATATACGCCGATCACCTTCGCATCTCTGCCCACAACAACCAAGCGGGGTAGAAATCTGCAGTACTCCGTGCTACTCGCGTACATTACACTTACCTTATTTCCTGTGAAAACATATAAATTTACAGCATTTTTAACTTTACCATCAATAACTAAAACCGGGTCCCAAACATCTAGAACCCTACAGCATTAATAGGTCGGGGTCCTCCAGTCTAGCCCCCTCCAAGTCCGGCCTTACAACCTTCGCCGTGACGCGAAGCCCGTTCCTGCTAAAAGCGCGGGTAACAGCCTCGATCACGTTGATCACGGAGTCGGAGGAGACCAGGGCGAAGGTTGAGGGGCCAAGGCCGGTCACGTTGAAGCCGAAGGCTCCTGCCTCAAGGGCAGCATCCTTGGCATCCCAGTAGCCGGGGATCGTTGGGGCCACGCTCTCCTCTACAGGTCCACCCCTGTTAACGGCGTCCCCTATAAGGGACGGGTTCTTCTCGAAAACCCCTATGAGGAGCTCCGCCACTGCAGATGACTGGTCTATACATGATCTGAGGCCGGGCCTCCTCCTCGCGATGATCTCGGCCAGGCCCTCGCGGTGCCCCAGCCTCTGGCCTGGATGTGGCGTAAAAACTATGACCCAGAGGTTGTCGGGCGGGGCTAGCGAGGCCATTCTGAGGGTCTTGGTGTTGAGTATGACCACCAAGCCTCCGAGGAGGCTGGCGGCAACCCCACTGTACTTCGGCAAGCCGCTAACGCTCATCTCGCCCTGCCCGGCTATCTCCACCAGCTCGGGGGCCCGTAGCTCGCTTCCGATCATCTTGTTGAGGGCATAGGTTGTAGCGGCGGCTGTGGCGTCCGAGGAGCCGAGTCCTATGCTTACCGGTATCCTCTTGTAGACCTTTATCCTGAGCCCTATTCTGAGCCCCGTCTTTTCGAGAAAGGCCTTGGCAGCACCGTAGGCGGTGTTCCTGGAGCCTCCTGGAACGTCGCCGTCCACCACTTCGACCCTTATCCCCCGCCTCTCCCTAACCTCTATGACTACGAAGTCCCTGGCGTACTCTACGGCAAGGCCTCCGACCCCGTAGAGGCAGCCCAGCCCCGCTATGCTGGCCGGTGCGGAGGCAGCGAGTCTGCGTAGAATCACTACGATCTGCCACCAGTCACAGGGAATTGGGTTTTGCTATATATAAATCAACACAGTGCGATACTAGTAGGGTATGCCCGGCACAGGGACCCTGCGCAGGAACCTCTGGTAGTAGAAGGGCTTCGGGCCCGGGCCCTCCCACTTAACCAGGGCCTTGCCTCCCCTCAGCCTCCTCGGAGGGTAGAGCTTCCCCTGGCCCGTAACTCTCGTAAAGTTCATGGGGTCCTTTTCAAACTCCCTGACCTCGAACTCATATTCTATGGTTGGGTCGTAGTAAAGCTCGTATAGTATCTGCTTGGTGGATGTACACTCTGCGTACTCTATATAGTTGCTGACGAAGTCCCACTCGTAGGAGAGGGTATAGGTCATGGTTTCGCCTGGCTTTAGGGGGCGGTGGGGCATGATCACTATCTGCCTTATATACTGGAGGTCGTTGTAGATGATGTAGCGGAGGGGCCTCCTCTCAGGCTCCTGCATATATACTCTGAGCTTGAGGTTCTCTATGCTCCTCGAAGTATTCCCCTTAATCATGGTGCCAATGTAGTAGAGGTGGTGCCGACCCGTATTCCTAACAGTCATCGTCAAGCTGTACCTAGCGATCAGCGTGTCGTCGTTCACCCTCACCTGGACATGGGCCTTCTCCACAACCCTGTAATCTAGGGGTTTGGCAAGCTTATAGTATACCATCTTCCTGGTCTCAGGGATCTTCTCCAGCACGCCGCTTCTGGTGAGGACGGTTGCCTGCTTACCCACCTGCCACAAGCTGTACTTCTGTTTAAGCACCCTCTCCAGGTATCTTCTTAGCTCCCTGAAAAGCAGGGCATACCCCATGATGCGTTCGACGCAGAGCATTTCGCATATAAGGTTCCTCGTCGCCGCTGCCACGCTATAGACCAATCCATCACCCTCCATTCTTTGTGATGCTAATTATAGCTTGTGGACATACTCATAATATTACCACTATTCATGTTTCGTGTTTAATACTTAGGCAAACCAGGTAAAAAATCACTCCTCTAGGGAC
>JALURJ010000255.1 GCA_027016915.1 Desulfurococcales archaeon
GAGATAACCTACGTAGAAGATCAGAGTAGCGGCAAGCAGCGCGACCGCGAAGCCGAGGAGAAAGGCGCCGCGTCCACGGTTACTTAGCTCGGAGCCGCCGAGAAGCCTCATAACCACGGACCCCCTGACCACACTAAAACTCCGGTATGCGGCATATTTATTTGACGTGGAGTGTAGCGGGCCGGCTCCAGTTAAGTGTTCAGAGTAGCTCAGCCTCCTCATAGCCGTAGCGGCTCCGCCCACGCTGTTCATCACATAGGAAGGGTAGGGGATATGGGTGAATACGTCCCCGGCTCCTTCACACCCCGCCTGCGGCGGCGTCGGGAGCCGTGACCGATCAGTCTGTGGAGATAAATAATTGTTTAGCGGGGCTCTATGACCCAGGTGGTCTTGTCCTTATGGTCCATCAATTTTATGCCTAGGCTTGCGAGCTCGGAGCGTATCCAGTCAGCCGTCTCGTAGTCCTTGGCCTGACGGTACTTTTGCCTCACCTTAACGATTAGCTCGACAAGTCGCTCAAACCTCTCCTCCTCGATGCCGGCCTCCCTAAAGGCTTCGTCAAGCACACCTAGAACCTGGTTGATCTCCCTGAGCACCTGGTACGCCCTCAACGCCGGGGCGTGCTCCGGCTTGAAGGCGAGCTCCTTGTTGATCAATGTGAGGAGCCTACCCACGTGGCTCAGGGCCTGCGGCGTGTTGAAGTCGTCGCTCATAGCTCTGTGGAACCCTAGGTAAGCCTCCTCTATGCCCCTCATGATCTCAACTCCCTTATCGCTGAGCCTGTAGCTGGGCTCCGTCTCCCTTAGCAGGCTCCTGAGCAGCCACACGGTGTTTACCATCCTCTCGTAAAGCCTCTCCATGTGCATCAGGCCCTCCTCGGTGAAGTCGAGCTGGCTCCTGTAATGAGCGCTGAGCAGCCATAGCCTCAGGATCTCTGGCCTCCACTTCTTGAAAACCTCGCGCAGCGACACGATGTTGCCCAGGCTCTTGCTCATCTTCTCGCCACGCACCGTTATCATGCCGGTGTGGAGCCAGTACTTGACCCACTGCCCGCCAATCCTCGCCTCGCTCTGGGCTCGTTCGTTCTCATGGTGGGGGAATATGAGGTCCTGCCCGCCTCCATGAATGTCGAACCGTTCGCCCAGATACCTGGTGCTCATAACGCTACACTCTATGTGCCAGCCAGGCCTTCCAGGGCCCCAGGGGCTCTCCCACCACGGCTCTCCGGGCTTAGCGCGTTTCCACAGGGCGAAGTCGTACGGCTTCTTCTTCTCGCGGAGCACGTCCTCCTCCTGACGCCACTCCTCCCCGTGGAACCTGCCTGAAAGGGCTCCGTACTCCGGGTATTTGTCGACCTCGAAGTATACGCTGCCATTGCTCACATAGGCATACCCCTTATCGATGAGGTCCTGGATGAACTCTATGATCTCCCCGATATGCTCCGTTACACGGGGGTGCAGATGTACCTCGATCTTAAGCCTGGCAAGGGCTTCGAGGTAGTCCCGTGTGTACTCCTCGGCTATCTCCCTCCAGTCCCTGCCCTCCTCGGCGCCCCTCCTTATGATCTTGTCGTCAATGTCGGTTATGTTCTGAACGTGTAGGACGTCAAACCCCCTCAGCTTGAGGTACCTCTTTATAGCGTCAAACGCTACGTAGGTTCTAGCGTGGCCGACATGCGTGTAGTCGTAGACCGTGGGTCCACACACGTACATTTTCACCATGCCTGGTGTCAGCGGTTTAAATGTCTCCTTCCGCCCCGTCAGCGTGTTGGTCACCCTTATCTCCAGCAAAGGCTACACCTCCCAGGCAGTGTCCCGGGAAGCTATGCGTAGCGGCTACTATAAAGCATTAGCCCGGAGGCCTGTAGAGAGGCACGTAGGTTTCAAGGGAGTCGCCGGTCAGTGTGTAGAGGGAGACCTTGAGCGAAGGCACCTGGACCACCGCCACGTTAAAGAGTACTGACACGCTTTCATCCTCGTAGGTTTCATAGTATACTGTTAGGCGTGAAAGTGTGGGGGTCACCTCGCGTCCCAGCACCTCTATTGGCTTGTAGCAGGCGGGAAGCGCCAGACTGGCGAACGTCAGGTTTCCTGCCAGAACCTTGTTGGCTAGGAGCTCGTCGTGGTACGCGAATAGCTTTGCCTCGATGCCCTTCAGGAAACCTCTCTCTACAGATACATTGATGAAAGCCACGTAGCCGTGGTCCGGCCCAGTGTATACGTTGAGGATGCTTAGGTCTACGGGGTTGAACCCAGCGCCTTCAAGGTCGTCGACCCACCATGTTTCGGAGAGCAAGACGTTTTCCCGGTAAGGTAGGCTGCCGTTCATGGATGCCTGTACGTTTAATTTCATCTCGTACAGTGTGCTTTCCGCTGTCACTACAGCACTGCCACTCTTCGGGTCAACCAATACCCGCAGCTCCACGAACTCCTGAGGACCCAGGACAAGGTAGGAGTTCCCGAATTCCACATGTACCGTGTAGTTTGAGGACTCGAACCCAACCATCCTAAAGGTGTATGTACCTGCCTCGCGGTTTACCAGGTAGAGTCTCAACTCCACCGACCCGTCGATCAGGAGAGCCTGCCCGCAGATCTCCAGCATGCCGGTTTGGGTTTCCAGGCCTGGGGTGTTTGTGGTTGTGGTTTCGCCTGGATGGTTGAAGGTGTAGCGCAACTTGGCAGCCAAGACTACGAGGAGCATGGCGGCAAGCAGTATGGCCAGATATATAAGCCGTCCTCTATAGGTGCTGCTTGTAGGCGGCAAGAGGCTACTCCTCCTGATCAATGAACCCTTCTCACGGGTTTTGGTCATATATTTTGCCGTTCGCGCCCACGCTGTAGGTGCTGGTCAAAATAGGTTAGATATATACTATATGTATTTGCCAGGTTTGTTTAACGTAAGGTTAAC
>JALURJ010000256.1 GCA_027016915.1 Desulfurococcales archaeon
TTATTATTTGTATAAGGAGTGGTACGACAGGGAGCGAAGGGCCAAGGTTTCGAGGAGCCTGGGCCCGCTTGACGAGATAGAGCGTTTGGTGTTGGAGGCACGGGCCAAGGCAGGCAAAAGACGGACACAGAATTTGGTGCGGCCGCCGGGATTTGAACCCGGGATCGCCGGCTTGGGAGGCCGGCGTCCTAGTCCAGGCTAGACGACGGCCGCTCTCCGGGTCTTGTGTTACTTTTTGGGTGGGTTTTTATTCTTGATGCCGGGGGTGCTGTGAGATTCTTTATTTTCCGGATCGGTGTGTCTTTGTTGTTAGGGACTGTGGGGGTGTAGTGGTTGGTTCAGTGTCTTCCGCCGGGGCTTGCCGCTGTGCTGGGCGAGGTTTCTAGGGTTCTCACCAGTATGGGTGTTAGGTGGGTGCTTGTTGGGAGCGTTGCGGGCTGTTTGAATGGTGTCGGTGTGAAGCCCAGGGATATAGATATCATTGTTGAGGCGGACAAGATCTACGAGGTTGGCAGGATTTTCGCCTCCAGGTTCCGGGTTTTGAGGGACGTGGAGTACGGATCCAGCGGTGTGTTCTCAAGCCACTACGGGGTCTTCGAGGCCAGCGGGATCAGGTGGAGTTCATGGCTGACCTAAAGATTTGCGGGGAGCATGGTTGCCTGGAGGTGGGGTTTGAGGAGCTTTACTGCCACTCTAAGAGCCTCAGGTGGGGCGGTATGAGCCTCAGGGTGGCGCCCCTAGAGTGGCAATTGGTAGCCAACCTTCTGATTCCCGGGAAGGAGGAGCGTGTAGGGAAGATCCTGGAAGTCCTCCGGGCCAGGGGCGTGGACGCAGAAGTTCTGGACAGCGTGCTTAGCCGTGCCCCTCCCAGCCTCGAGCGGAGGGTTTTGGAACTCCTCGACACGCACCTGTAGCAATGCCCCCAATACTGGGGCTACCGTTAGCGTGAATGGTTAGGTTTTAGTGGGGTTTTTACCATTATTTTGGTGGGTTGAGCTATGGGTGGTTTTGTATGGTATCCTCCGCGTGGGCTGGTTGAGGAGGCTAATGTTACTCGGGTGCTGGAGGAGCTGGGTTTGGGGAGCTACCGGGAGCTGGTGGAGAAGAGCGTTGATGAGTTGGAGTGGTTCTGGGACTATGTTAACCAGGTTTTGGACGTGGAGTGGTTTGAGCCGTACAAGCAGGTGCTTGACCTGAGCCGTGGTGTGGAGTGGGCACGCTGGTACAGGGGCGGTAGGATCAACGTGGTCCACAACGCCTTGGACAGGCATGCCCAGAGGGGTGGCGACAGGGTTGCGTTCATCTGGAGCGGGGAGGACGGGTCGGAGGCCAGGTACACCTACCGGAGGCTCTACGAGGAGGTCAGCAGGCTGGCCGACGCCTTCCTGGACCTGGGGGTGGGTAAGGGCGACGTTGTGGCCATGTATATACCGATGCTCCCCGAAACGGTGGTCACCCTGTTCGCCGCCATGAAGATCGGTGCAGTCGCCCTCCCCATATTCTCAGGCTACAGCCCTCCGGCAGCTGCCGAGAGGCTCAGGGACTCGGGCGCCAAGGTGCTGGTCACCGTGGACGGCTTCTACAGGAGGGGCCGCAAGATAGAGCTTAAACCCATGGCTGACAAGGCTGTTGAGATGGCTCCCAACGTGGAGAAGGTTGTCGTGGTTGAGAGGCTGGGTCTCGGCGTGGAGATGAGGGAGGGCAGGGACATATACTACCACGACCTGGTCTCGGGGAGGAGGGGCGCCCCCGAGACCGTGGAGATGGACCCGGAGGATCCCGCCCTGCTCCTCTACACCTCAGGCACCACGGGGAAACCTAAGGGGGCAGTGATCAGCCATGCCGGCGCCCTGCTCCAGCCGGCGAAGGAGCACTTCTTCAACCTCGACATGAAGCCCGGCGACGTGCTGTTCTGGGTCACCGACATAGGCTGGATGATGGGTCCCTGGCAGATCATAGGGTCCCAGCACCTTGGCCTAACCCACCTAATAATGGAGGGTGCCCCCGACTACCCGGAGCCCGACAGGATCTGGAGCCTGGTCGAGAAGTACCGGATCACCCAGCTGGGCTTCTCGGCAACCCTCGTCAGGATGCTGCGAAGGTACGGCGACGAGTACGTGGAGCGCCACGACCTATCCTCCCTCAGGGCGCTGGGCAACACGGGTGAGCCGCTGGACGAGAAGTCGTGGTGGTGGCTCCTCGAGAAGGTGGGTGAGAGGAGGACCCCGATCATAAACCTGTCCGGAGGAACAGAGGTGTTCGGCTGCCTGGTCCTACCCTCCCCCGTGATGCCGCTGAAACCCTCGACCCTGGGCTACAACGGCCTCGGCATGGCGACCGACGTTTTCGACGATAACGGCAACCCGGTGAGGGGCCAGGTGGGCTACCTGGTCTGCAAGAAGCCTGCACCCTCCATGACCAGGGGGCTCTGGAAGGACCCCGACCGGTACATCAGGACCTACTGGTCCAGGTACCCCGGCGTGTGGTACCACGGCGACTGGGCCCTGATAGACGAGGACGGCTACTTCTACATACTGGGTAGGGCCGACGACGTGATCAAGGTGGCGGGGAAGAGGGTGGGCCCCGCCGAGATAGAGGCGGTGGTGAACAAGCACCCAGCGGTGGCGGAGTCAGCCGCAGTGGGGGTGCCCGACCCGTTGAAGGGCGAGGTAATAGCGCTGTACCTAACACTGAAGCCCGGCCACGAGCCCAGCGAAAAGCTGAAGGAGGAGGTGGAGAAACTGGTGGTCGACAGCCTGGGCAAGCCCTTCAAGCCTGGAAGGATCCACATAGTCAGGGACCTGCCGCGCACCAGGTCGGGCAAGATCGTGAGGAGGATCATAAAGACCGTGGCGATGGGGAAGGAGTTCACCGGCGACACGTCGAGCCTGGAGAACCCCGAAGCAA
>JALURJ010000257.1 GCA_027016915.1 Desulfurococcales archaeon
GGATACCATCCCAGCAGGTAGACCATGTACTGACCCTCCCTGAGCTGAGCCACATACGTGCTCCACTCGGCGCTCTGGATGGTAACCTCTATCATGCCCGTGGCTTCCCACTGCTCCTTGAGGAGCTGGGCTATGTCGGCCTCGGTGTCGCCGTAGTGGGTTGGGGTGTACCATAGCACTATTTGCAGCTTGTTGGTCTCGCTATAGCCAGCCTGCTGGAGTAGCTGCTTGGCGAGGTCGAGGTTCGCGTCGCCGTACTTCTTGAAGGCGTCTATGTGGCTCCACATGCCGTTGGGCACCATGCTGTAGAGCGGCTCGCCAGCGCCCAGCAGTGCGGTGTCTATTATCTCCTGCCTGTTAATCGCTGCTGCCAGCGCCTGCCTGACCAGCTTGTTGCTTACAGGGTCCATGGCGGTGTTGAAGCATATGTAGCGGATGAAGGTTCCAGGAACCTCCACAACGTTGAACCCGGCCTTGCCCTGGAAATACTCTATGTCCATGGGTCTCAGGGTTCTCCACGCTATGTCGATTTCTCCGGTCTCCAGGGCCAGCCTGAGGGAGGTGGCGTCGCGATAGAACTTGACTACTATCCTCTTGGTCTTAGGCGGCTCGCCGTAGTAGTAGGGGTTAGCCTCGAGCACTATCTCCTCGTCTCTGACGAAGGATACGATCCTGTAGGGCCCTACCCCGCCCGCCGTCTGGTCGGAGTCTACCTCGGCGGGCTTGTAGTTGGGGTGCACGGGGAAGTACGGCGGGGTTGCAAGGAGTGCTAGGAAGAACGCCGTGGGCTGCTTCAGGTAGAACACCACGGTGTAGTCGTCGGTCGCCTCAACGCGGTCGACGAAGCTGGTCACCAGCCAGGCTGGGTCTCCGTTGATCGTCATGACTCGATTGATGCTCCTAACAACGTCGTGCGCGTTGCAGGGTGTGCCGTCGGCGAATTTGAGATCCTTTCTGAGATGAAAAGTCCAGACGGTTCCATCCTCACTTACCTCCCAGCTCTCGGCAAGAGCTGGAACTATGTCTAGGGTTCCGGGCTTATACTTAACTAGGCCCTCCATCACGTTGTTGAGGATCTCCCAGGTGAAGAAGTCGTAAGCGTTGGCTGGGTCGAGATCTGTCACCTTGTCGGTGACGCCTATCACTATCTGCTCGGTCACGAATTGAGGCGTAGTCGTGGTAGTTGTTGTAGTGGTTGTGGTTGTCGTGGTGGTTGTGGGGGGTGCTCCGGTCTGCGTCACGGTTGTGGTAACCGTGGTTGTTACGGTCGTGGTCGCGGTGCTATACTCGGTTACCGTCGTGGTCTCGACCTTGGCTGGAGCAGCAGCCTTCCCAGCGTAGAACGCTGCTGCTCCAACGATTATTATTAGGAGCACGGCTATTATGGGCAGGTTTTTCTGGAGTGCCGACATCCATACCACCAGCTAATTGGTGTTGAGGTAGGTTTGATGGTTTAAACTTTTCCCTTTTGTGGGATGGGCGGCGTTGCGCGGCGGCATGGTTTCCATATCCTAATCCTTATATGGCCAGGGTCCTTCAACAAGTAGTAGGGTTTGACGTCATGCTGATACATACTGCTGATCTCCACATAGGTGCTTTTTCCCGCTCCCCCCTTTCTAGCGCCTCGCTTTATGCCCTGGAGAGGATAGCGGAGTACGTCTTGACCGAGGGTGCGGAGGTACTGGTCATAGCAGGGGATCTCTTCGAGACCCCTAGGCTGGAGAACTACGAGCATATAACGCGGGTTGCCAGGACTTTCCGCCGCCTAGCAGGTGAGGGTGTACCTATAGTGGCTGTGCCCGGAAGCCATGACTCCAGCCTTAGGGGGAGAAGCCTGCTGGACGTCTTCAGGGAGGCGGGTCTAGTTAATGTGCCTGGATTCAGGCTTGACCAGAAGGGTCTCACGCTGCACCCTCTCAGGGTTAAAAGCTACGTTTTCTACGGACTCCCAGGCCTTAGGAATAGCTTGGAGCAGACGTATCTCTCGGAGGGCAAGGTGTTTTTCGAGGATACCCGTGATGGAGGGCCCAGAATACTTGTCGCCCACACCAGCGTCAAGTTCGCAGGCTACGACCCCTCCACCTATGCTCACCGATATGGCAAAATCTCTATGGGCGGCAACGAGATCCTCGGCAGGCTGCCCCAGATAGACTACGTGGCCCTAGGCCACGTCCATATACCCCTACCAGTGAGCAGGCGGTTCACCGGCAACATAGCTTATCCCGGAGCCCCTGTAGGCAGGGATGCCAACGATGTCTGGGAAACCCTTGCACTAAGGAAGAGGGGTTTTAATCGCAGGATCCTCGCGGTGGAGCCCGGATCCGGCCATGCCGAGGTGAGGTCTATTCTCGACGATTTCGGCGTGGACGTTGGCGTCGTTAGGTCGGGCTATACGGAGCCCGACGAGCTATTGCGTGAGGCTGAGGCTGTGCTTAAGGACCTGGGAGCAGACTATAAGTGCCTAATAGTGTCGCTTGAGAACGTGCCTCCCGACAAGAGGCCGGAGGTCGAGAAGCTCTTCGCCCGCCTGGCAGCCGAGAGGGGTGTGTGGATCCATTTGCGCACCCGCCTTGCCGAGCCCGGCAAGCTCACCTTAGACCTGCGCGACGAGCTGGCCAGCATAGAGGAGCTGGAAGCTGAGGCCGTCCGTCAGGCTGTAGAGAAGCTGGGGCTCAGGATAGATCCCCCCAGGCTCCTCAACCTCCTCAACATCCTTGGCAGGGAGCGGAGCCCCGATGTCTCAAAGACCGTGTATGTGGAGCAGGTAGTAAGCGATGCGATGAAGGTGTTGGAGGAGATGTTCCGTGGAGAGAAGTGATCCTTTAAGCAGGCTTCTAAGCATATTTGCCGATGTCTACATGGAGGTTAAAAGCGACATCCTGGCGACCAGGGAGGACC
>JALURJ010000258.1 GCA_027016915.1 Desulfurococcales archaeon
AAGGGTTGGTGTGGTGCTGGTTGAAATTCCCCCCTCCACTTCAGGCGAGGCCGCGACAACATAGGTTGACCTTGACGAGTCCCGCGACGCTTCAAACTTTAGGGCTACAGTGTCCCCGGGCGCCAGCAGGGATGCCACCGTGCATGTTCTGGCGGGGAACCAGACCTTCCAGTAAGCGTCGCTTTTCTCCACCAGTACTCCCAGGGGGTCCCTGAAGCTGCTTCGACCCTTTATCTCCCCCCATAGTAGCCTGACCTCGGAGGCGTCGGGGGAGAATAGAGCCTCCACCGTGCCCACGTAGTATCCCTTAAACACGGGGCACTGGGCAAAACCTACGTTGATATAGGTGATCGTGGGTGCACCAGCAGGCTCTACGCCTATGAATGCATGGCTTCGCCCGGCAGCGTAGGGTATTCTAGTTGAGGCGTTCAGTGTGAACGAGGTAGTAGGGCCTTCGGAGTCGAGCGAGGCTAGATACACAACCTGCTCCCCTGCACCACCATCCGGGTAGCGGTCGGGCAGCAGGATCTCGGCATCTCCAGCAACCTCGGCTACCAGGACCCTGTAGCCGTCGACCAAGCCCCATATGCTTAGCTTGGATGCAGCCCCGCTGCCTATCCAGCGTATCCTGACTTCGTATATAGCGAAGCTTGTCCTAATCTCGGCTAAGGAGCCCCGGATAGTTAGGGGTGCATGGTCCGCCAGCACCCCTAGGCGGGTCTCGTACCTCACGGCAACCTCTGTGCCGTTGAGGGCTACTAGATCGCCCGCGGCTATGCTTATCTCCCCACGCTCGTCAGATGTAAGGTTCCTTCCACCCACCTCAACTACGGCGCCCGGCAGAGGGCGGCCCTGCGAGTCCACTATCCTGACCCTCACATATTCCTCTCCAAGGGAGGCTGAGGAGAGGGCTAGAGCCAGGAGCAGGGCCGCCAGCACGGCTGCCGCGATCAGCCTATTCATGGCGGGTTGTAACCTTGGATCGCAAGCCTCTTAACTCTACCCCGACAAATCCTGGCAGGGTGCGGCACGTTTGATCCTGGGCGACAGGGATCTCAAATACTATATTGAGAAGGGCAAGATCGTGGTCGAACCCTTCGACCCGGAGATAGTGAGGGAGAACGGCATAGATCTCAGGATAGGAGGCCAGATCGCCAGGCTCAGGAGGACCGATAGGGTCCTCGACACAGTGAATCCCCCTGAAGACCTCTCAGACTTCTACATGATGGAGGAGGGCGACTCCTTCATAATCCAGCCCGGCGAAAGGGTGCTCCTAACCACCCTCGAATACCTCAAGCTCCCCGACGACATCATGGGCTTCGTCGAGCTTAGAAGCAGCTTCGCCAGGACCGGGCTTACTGTGCCACCCACCATAATAGATGCTGGGTTTGAGGGCAACATAACCTTGGAGATCCACGGGTCCTCCTTCCCCGTCAAGGTGTATAAGGGGCAGAGGTTCGCCCACGTAATATTCGCCCGGACCCTGAGCCCCGTGGAGAGGCCCTATAGGGGTAGGTACCAGGGCCAGCGTGGCGTCACCCTGCCCAAGCTTGGCCTAGGCTAGGGGTGGGCTTTGAACAGGGTGGTTGCCGACAGGGTTAGGGCGCTGCTGATGGCAGGATTTGCGGTGCTGATAGCCCTGATAAACTTCACCGCCGCGGTCATCTTCTTCCTATCCATATTCACCGCAGCCCTCGTGTCGGCGTTCTCCACAAACTACGGCATCGCCGTCCTAGCCCTAACCCTCCTAGTAATCTCCGCCCTAGACCCCCTAGCGGGGCTGGCATTCCTGGCATTCATAGCCCTCTCGCTAGCCGTGGGAGGAAGAGGATCAAGTCAATGCTCAGAGCAGGTCTAGCGGCAGGGTGGAGTAAAGCCGGTTAGGAGGCCCGGCCCTCCCTCCTAATACTCACCAAGGGTAGGAGGACCCAGAGGGCCAAGCCTAGGGTTACTATGGAGATCTCTCCTCGATTAACGGGCCAAGATCTCATTGTAGCGGTCTCACTGCTGGTTTGGACGTGCGCCACCCTGTGGGTAGCGGCTATGTAAAGCTTCAGATAGGCCAAAGCCTTCTCGAGGTACATTATCCTGGACTCGTTCTTCTCGTAGAGGAGAGCTCTCTCTATAAACCACTGTACTGCGGCAGGAGGCTTGCCTCCCGCTGCCTGTAGGTATAGTGCAAGATTCTTGAGCAGCGCCTCGTACCTAACATCGTACGCCTCCTTGACCCCTGGGTGTAGTGCGAAGTAGAGCTGGGAGTAAGATATGCTTTCAAGAAGGTGGCCCAGCCTGAGGAACTGGCTGTAGGTGGTGTTGCCGTTAACCTTGCCTGCCAGCCAGAGATGCCCGCCAGCCATATTGACTATCTCCGAGAAAACCCTGGTATGGGAGCTGTACTCACGGGCGTAGCTGTATAGGAGGTTAGCGTATGTCCTAAAATCCTCTACAAGTCCGGCAAAGTCCACAGTAGCCCCACCCTCCATAGAGGCGGCGAGCAGGAGCATTGCCTGGGCCCTGCAGGCCTCACTCATGAGCTTGGCCATAATCCTTGAAACAGAAGCCTTTATCGCAGCACCATTAACAAAGCCGTTGGATATGGCCAGCAGACCAAGAGTTACAACCCTGCTGTCCCGCCCAATATCTTCCAGCATCCTTAGGGCGTCGGCCAGAAGTAGCGCCTGATCTATGCTCAGCGGCCTCTCGGCGAGATCTGATGCCAGCTTCTCCAGCAGGGACAGCTTGCTTGCATAGTCCATGTATATGCCGTTAAGCGTGTCGGTATCAGGGAGTGTGAAGAACCTGGCCAGATAGTAGGCGTAAGCTGCGTACCTGTAGGACTCGCACAGGTATTCCAGGGCTGCCAGGGCCAGGCCTTGCTGG
>JALURJ010000259.1 GCA_027016915.1 Desulfurococcales archaeon
TGGCGGCTATTACCAGGTAGTATTCATATTCCTCGCGGTCCCGGGGAGTGAGTTTTCTCTCGGGGGCCAGGCGAGGCTTCCCAACTATTACCTTATTCTGGATCACGGGTATCCCCACAAATGTCTATATACTTTGACTATATATATGGGTTGTGTCTAAAGACATTCTAGACTATTGACGAAACGATGCTGCAGCAGAAGCCGGGCCCTTCCCCCTCATAAAGTTCTAAGCCTCTGCATTTTCATAAATATTTGGTTTCTCGCTGGTTTACTAAATAAAATTTAGCCATTTGCGAACAATTTTTATATCTTAATAATGCCTGTTGTCTTGGTGGATTCATTGCCCATGCCTAGAAAAGTCCTCGTGCTGGGCGGCGGGACAGGCGGACTCATAATATCCAACGAACTCAGAAAGCTCCTGGGGAAAGATGAGGCCGAAATAACGGTGGTGGACAAGCGGGCAAGATCCGAGTTCAGGCCCTCCTACCTCTACGTCGCCTTCGGCTATAGGGAGCCTGACCAGGTGTCTTTGCCCTTGAGCCTCCTGGAGAGGAGGGGGATAAGGTTTGTCCAAGCCGAGGTCCAGAGGATAGACGCTGCCAACAGAAGGGTGGAGACCAGTGCTGGGCCCATGGACTACGACATCCTAGTGGTCTCTCTGGGCGCCGAAACCGTTGAGATAGGCTACCCCAGCCCGTGGGAGCTTGATCTGGCCCTGAAGACTAGGGAGGCATTAGCAGGATTCAGGGGTGGAACCCTCGTCGTGGGTATACATAGCAACCCCTACAGGTGCCCGCCAGCACCCTACGAGACGGCCATGTTGGCCCACTTCTACCTAGAGACCAGGGGGCTTGGGGACAAGTCTAGAATAGTGGTTGTGAGCACCATGAAGAAGCCCTTCGAGAACTTCGGCCCCCTCGCTGCAAAGATGATGAGTCAGATGCTGGAGGAGATGGGGATAGAGCATATAGGTGTCGGCGGGTCGCCGGCAATAGCCTCGCTGGAGGGCAACGTGCTTGAAGCCGCGACGGGCGACAGGATAAAGTTCGACGCCGCCTTCATAGTGCCCCCTCACAGGGCGCCAGCCCCGGTGGCCGAGAGCGAGCTGGTGAAGGATGGCTGGGCCGCCGCCAGGAACCCGGCCTACGGCGACTTCAGGTCGGAGAGGTACGGCGACGTCTACGTGGTCGGCGACGTCGTTGCGCCCAACGTGCCGCTCGGGATGGCTGGCACCATCCTCCACAGCTACGCTCCGTACGTCGTGAGCAACATAGCAGCTGAGGTTAAGGGCGTTTCCCTGGGCCAGCCCACCTTCCGCGTCTTCGGCACCTGCGCCCTAGACGTGGGAGGATTTGGCATGGCTGCTGCCTGCGACTTCACGCCCTTTGTCCAGAAGAAGAAGCCTTACCCGGACTGCTTCTTCCTGCCGCCGGCCAAGCCTGTGAGGATTTTCAAGGAGTTTTTCGAGAAAATATATTTCGCATGGCTTCTGGGTGAGGTGCCGTGAGCAAGGCTAAAACCGTTTCGAGGGAGGAGTACGAGCAGCTGTTCGCGGAGATAAGGGAGCTAAAGGAGAGGCTGGCAAGGGTGGAGGAGGCGCTCCTACCCCTCAGACTACTCGCCGAGCACCTGCCGAACCTCATGGCGGATCTCCAGGTCTTCAAGGCAGCCGCACCGGTGATCTCCATGCTAAACATAATGGATAACACCGACCTCAACGCCCTGGGAATGGCCATGATGGGAGGCATGAGCTGCGGCGGCGAGGCGCTTCGAAAGCTGGCTGAGGAGGGTGCTCCCAGGATCGGCCTGCTGGGCATGCTGAAGGCTATGAGGGATCCCGAGGTCCAGAAGGGTCTGGGGCTGA
Source organism: Desulfurococcales archaeon (assembly GCA_027016915.1). Classification (GTDB taxonomy): domain Archaea; phylum Thermoproteota; class Thermoprotei_A; order Sulfolobales; family WAQK01; genus WAQK01. Next base: position 1,865 of record JALURJ010000259.1, read on the forward strand.
TGCTGACACTGCTGAAGCAGCTTGGCCCATGCATGGAGAAGAGCCTAAGCATGCTGAAGACCGAGTAGGGTCTCCAGCCTTTTTCCCCACCCGATAACCTATAAGCCTACAAAACGCTATTATTCTGGAACAGGTGCATCTCATGCCTAGGCGTGGAGTGGTTCTCCTGGTAGCGTACTTCGTCGTAGCCGCGGTGCTGGGACTAGCGGTGCAGGGGTTTGCAGGCAACGTGTGGACGAGCTGGGTCGACTACGAGCCGCCCAGCGTGCACCACAGGCTGGCCCCTGACCCGGGTACGCCTCCCCTGGTTAAGAGGGTTATAGTGGTGCTGGTCGACGGTGCCCGGCCCGACCTGGTGGAGAAGTACGCCACTGATGGAGGTTTTGCGAGAATAATGAAGGAGGGCTGCTGGTTTGAGGATGCACGTGCATACCTGCCGTCCTACTCCGTCCCTGCACGGGCAGCGATCGCTACAGGCCTCCCCCACGAGATCACGGGGGTTTCCTCCAACTGGTACAACGGCGGCGAGCTAGGGTTCCCAAGCATCTTCTCCCTAGCCAAGGAGAAGGGGCTGAGGACAGCGGTGGTCGGCGACTCATCCGTCTATAGGCTATTTAACAGTAGCATAGACGTCTACGTGGAGGTTGAGGAAACCCCCGAGCACTCCAGGGTGTCGATGGAGAAGGCCATAAGCCTGATCAGGAGCGACGAGCCGCCCGACCTCCTCTGGATAGGCATGGCGGGGGTGGACGAGGCTGGCCACGAGTACGGCGCCGCCAGCGACGAGTATAGAAGCGCCGTGGTGGAGGCCTCGGAGCTCATCGGCAAGCTCCTCGACACGCTTGAGGAGGAAGGCCTCCTCCAGGAGACCCTGGTAGTGGTGGTGAGCGACCATGGGCATCTGGACAGCGGCGGGCACGGGGGGCCGGAGGACGAGGTCACAAGGGTTGTGCTAGGCCTTATAGGCCCACATGTCCTGAAGGGTGTGAAGGTTAGCCGTAGGGTTATGTAT
>JALURJ010000260.1 GCA_027016915.1 Desulfurococcales archaeon
GCGTAGACTATGCTACGGTCTAGCACTGTACCATCACCTGTATACATTGTAACAATATTCAGTAAAACGTATTCCCTGAAGAAGCTTGGGGCTCTGGCAGCTCTCAAGACGCCATATTGGCTAAGGCTCAGAACTTTGCTCGAATCCTGCCGAAACCAGTATTGGGTTTCGGAAAGCCTTCTCAACATAGAGCTTTAACGTTATGGTAACCGTGTTGAATGAGAGCACCGGTATCTCATACTTGTCTGTCAGTCTACATGTGAACTTCATGGTAGAAGCGCCGCCTGGGTCCAGCCTGACCGCTCTGGCAGGTATTCCTCCAATCTCCACCCCAGGCGGCGCTAATGGAACTATCTTTCCAACCGCCAGCCTCTCTTCCCCTATATTCGCTACCCTTAGCTGGAATACTGAAGGCTCCGCGCGGCCGATTTTTATAGATTCTTCATGGATGCTTATCTTCAGTCCTAGGCCTTCCTGGAGTATTTCCACCCCCGATATCCTGGGCATGGTACCGGCTGTGGGTGGTTGTCCAGGCTGACCTTCAAAGTATAGGTAGAGATGATCTGAAGAAAGAAGGCTCTTCCAGCCAGCCTTGTAGAGCTTCCTGTTAGCCAGCACCGTCCTCCTCCTTGAGGCCTTATAGGTGGCGAAGGGAGTAGAGTCCAGGAACTCTGCTACAAAGGTCTTCTTGGAGAACCTGAAAAGCCAGATATGGCCTCTATCCAGCCGCCCGGGCAGGATTGCCGGTATGAATCCGTATCTAGAGTACAGTCTGTGTGCAATTATGTTGTTGACACCGGTCATGAGGTACTGTATATGAAACCCGTGAGCCTCGGCGATCCGTATACATTCCTCGAGGAGGCTCTTACCTATGCCCCGGCCGCGGTAGTGTGGGTGGACCATCAGGTTCACTATCTCTGCGTAAGGCCTATACGCTAAATCCAGAGTAACCTTGCCGACAACCCTTTCTTCAACGTTAACGGCCAGTAGAACCTTAACATACTTCCTAGCGTTATGCCAGTACTTGGCGAGCTTGGCTGAGAACTTCTCACCCATAGCTTCGTACAGGCTGGCGACGCCCCTGCTGTACTTGGGTTCGAATTCCACTATACGTATCACAACTGGCAACCACGCTTGATGTAGAGGTTTTATGCTTAAGTATTCTTTTCGAAGAGACCCAGCTTAGGCAGTAATTAGCCTAAGAGCGCAGGTTTAGCCAGGTTCCCAGCGCAGACGCTACCCTACTATATAGGTGTGTTAAAAGCTTCTCCGCCATACCGGCATCTAGCCCTGGTTCCAGCGCCTTGAGGAGGTCGAGGTCTATTGCGAGCCTCCCACGGTCCACCCTGGCCGGGTCTCTTGAGAACTGCTGCGGTATCCTTCTAAGCCTCCTGCCGCTATGCTTGTCGAATGCGTGGGCCAGGGCCTTCAGCTTTCCAGGGTCAAGGCTCGTGACGTCGAGTACTGGGAGGCGGCGCCACTGCCACATCTTGATGCTGCTCCACGCTCCCTCGGTCTCGCCCCTGTGGATGAGCACGGAGAGTATGCCCCACGTGGTGTTGAGCCAGTAGACCAGTGCTTTCTCCGCCTCCCTGCCTGCCTTGAGCCTTGCAGTGTAGAACATGTTAGCCAGTAGGGGTGTTGTGGAGTACAGGGATACGGCATGTGCGGTGTTCCACCTTATCCTGTCAGGTAGAAGCACCCTACCAGCATGCCTACCAAAGATCTCCTCACCCCTCCTCCTCGCCTCGAGCATGGTGTTGGGCTTCACCATCATTCTGGAGCGCAGCTCCTCACCTCCACCCAGGAGGCCTGGCAGCCAGCCCCGAGGGCTTGGCTTAAACTCGTCGTGGAACTGGTGCCTATCCACACCTATGCTGGAAGCGATATCGCCAAGCCTCGCTATAGGTATCTTTACACTGGTTGAATCGAGCTTGATGACCCCATTGGTTAGCATGTCGAGGATTTCTTCCACAAGGCCGGGGTCCGGAAGAGCTACAAATACTCCCCAGTTATCGATGTGCTCCACAAGCCTTCTATACGGAACCTTGCTTACCAGTGCCTCGGCGCCACCAGCTTTAACGGTCTTACCGCCAGCCTGTACCAGCGTTTTAGCCAAGATTTCTGCCTCCTCTAGGCTGGACGGTTTATGAAGTATGTTTACAAACATGACAGGGCCAGCTTCGAGGCTAGGGCCTCTCCTAGCCACTATAAGCACCTCGCTATCGTGGGCGTCGATAGAGAACCCGTAGCCTTTCTCCGGGTCGCAGCTAACCACTACGTATTCTACCCGTAGCTCTGAGGCTAGGAGGATACGTGCAGGGAGCCAGGAGGCTCCTGTGAGGAGGCTCTTAGGTAGAACAAAGGCTACTACTCCGCCCGGCCTGACACGGCTATACGCTAGGTATAGGAATGCCAGCGCCTCGCCGGCTCTCCACACCCTTGACAAATACGCGCCCAAGCCGCCTATCCCTGTTTCCTGGGCAAACTTGTCCACCAGTAGGCGGAAGCCTGGCAACAGGTGTCGCCGAACTATTTCCCTATATCTCGCCAGAAGGCCAGCGCTCCGGCGCCCCGCGAATCCGAACATTTTCTTACCAGCACGCAGGCTTCGGCCCGTAGGACTCGTAAAGGGCGGGTTCATTATAACAAGGTCGAAATACGCTGGAAACTCTGCTGGCCACCCCTCGAGCAGTTCCAGGGAGCCCAGCAGACCCCGGTCGACGTCAAGGGGCATGACGACCACGTGGGGCCCGCTCTCAGCGTCGGGCTCTAGTAGCAGGAGAGAGGTTAGTGCCAGGGCGGCTGAGAAGCTCTGGGCCTCAAAGCCGTGCATCCCTTCTATGAGTTCCTTGCATTCCTCCTCTCTACATATGGTGCTCAGCGCTGCTCTATATGCGGCGAGGAGAAGCATGCCAGTACCACACGCAAAGTCGGCAACCCTTAGACTGCGGGAGCAGCCGCCCGGCCTGCTGGCCAGTGCGTGTAGAGCCATGGTGGCCAGAAGATGGGCTGCAGGGGGCTCGGTGTAGTAGGTAGCATAGCTTTTCCTCTCGCCGAGCTCACCCATGGCGTCTCTATACACTGTGCCGAATAGGTCGTGCAGCAGAATATTCTTGTCGAGGATTAGCCTGGCCGCCTGGAACTCTACTGCTTTCAGGCAGTGTTCAAGCTCGGAAGGCAGGCTTGAGGCGATCTCGGCGGCGCATCTTAGCAGTCGGGCCTCTAGGCTTTGCATACCTTTGCTGGATCTGGCCTGGCTAAGCGCTGAGGCCGCTAGAAGCACCAGGCCTGCCTTTATGTAGGCGTCGGTCAGCCTGCCAGCGGCTCCGAACCCGTGTTTTTCCAGAATCTTAGAGAAAGCTGCACCAAGGACCTCCCTCTGGGAGGGTGGCGTGTCTTTGTAGAGGCACTTTATAGCCTCCTTGAAGTGCTCGATGCCGTTGTGTCGGCATTGCTCTCCCAACACCAGCACCCTCCGAGGCGCGGAACCGGCTACATCTATGTTTTTAGCCACTCACACAATATTATTGCGTGGTGGTGCTCTTGGGGGGAGCATTTGAGGGTCTGCCGGAACACGTCAAGGTGGTTCTGGAGCAGACCATGATTCATAATAGGTGGCGCCGCTACGAGTGCATCAACCTTATAGCAAGCGAGAACGTGATGAGCCCCTTGGCTGAAATGGCCTACATGTCGGACTTCATGCACCGCTACGCTGAGGGTAAGCCCAGGAAGAGGTATTACCAGGGAACCAGGTACATAGATGATATAGAGCTCGCAGTTATGGGTCTCATGGGCAAGCTTTTCAACGCCGACTTCGTGGAACCCAGGCCCATAAGCGGGACCATAGCCAACGCCACGGTTTTCCACGCTTTCGCCGGGCCTGGGGATAAGGCTGTAATAGCACCAGTCCAGGCAGGGGCTCATGTGAGCCACACCAAGTTCGGAACCCTCGGAGCCCTGGGGATAGAGCACATAGAGATGCCATACGATGCCGAGGAGATGAACGTTGATGTCGACAAGGCCGTCAAGCTGATAGAGGAAGTGAAACCCAAGCTCGTGGTTCTTGGCGGCAGCGTATACCTCTTCCCCCATCCCCTAAAAGAGGTGGCCGATGCCGCTCATAGCGTAGGAGCCATAGTGATGTACGACGCTGCCCACGTGCTAGGGCTAATAGCGGGTAAGAAGTGGAGGCACCCCCTGGATCACGGCGCCGACTTGGTGACCTCGTCAACCCATAAGACGTTTCCAGGACCCCAGGGCGGAGTCATATTCACCAGGGCCAAGGACTTCTACAAGGCTGTATCTAAGGTCGTCTTCCCCCGGTTTGTCAGTAACCATCATCTCCACAGGCTGCCAGCCCTCGCCATAACCACCGCCGAGATGATGGAATACGGCGAAGCCTATGCTGACCAGATAGTGAGAAACGCTAAGGCCCTGGCGGAAGCCCTGGCAGCCGAGGGGTTCAAGGTCCTCGGCGAACATAAGGGCTACACGCAGAGCCACCAAGTGGTGCTGGATGTGAGGGAGCTGGGCGGGGGAGCTAAGATAGCGGAGCTCTGGGAGAAGGCCAACATCATAACGAACAAGAACCTGCTTCCCTACGACCCGCCCGACGCCATAAAGAACCCCAGCGGAATAAGGCTAGGCGTCCAGGAGATGACAAGGTTCGGCATGAAGGAGGACGAGATGAGGGAGATAGCCAGGCTCATGAGGAGGGTCGCCATAGACGGCGAGGAGCCGGAAAGGCTCGCTAAAGAGGTCAAGGAGCTAAGGTCAGGGTTCCTAGAGGTGAAATACACCTTCCCCTTCAACACTTCCAAGCTCGACACGTCGGAAAAGCTCCCCCTCCTCTACTAGCCACGCAGTGATAGCCATGTTTGAGGCCGACCGGCTGAAACGCTTTGGAACGGCCGCTGGCCTAGCCCTAGGAGGGTCCACGCTGGCAGCCCTCCTGCTCGTCGCAGCCCAGGTAGCTGTGCAACCCTCCAGCCTCTCAGAGGTTGTAGGGGAACCTGTACTAAAACTGCTCCTAGTAGCCGTGGCTATGCTCTACATCGTTGGCGCCGGGCTGTACGGCTACACACTGTACTCCGTCATGGAGGCATGGAATAAGAGCCACGAGGAGTTCATTGAACAGATTAGCGCCTTTAGGAGGAGGCTCCAGGAAAGGGGGCTCCGCGGCGAGACCACCGTGAGCCTCGGCATGCTAGAGGTCAGGGCCTCCATGTATAGGGCTGAATCCATGCTCTGGGGCTTCATGGCCCTTCCACCCATCGCCAACATGCTGACCCTCTACGCCATATGGTCCCTGTACAATGGTATGCGGGATGTGGAGGAAAAGGAGATCGAGGCAGCGGAGAGGCTTGCCACGGCCTCCGGAATCGAGAAGCCGGAATTCGAGGGTTTCTCCATACCCGCTCACCTCATAGCATTATCCATATTCATGTTCCCCCTCGCAAGCCTATTACCGAGACTCATATCCGACCTGAAAACACATATCGAGAAACACGGGGTGATGAAAGAGATGGTGGAGAGGGTGGTGCAGGGCTTCGAGTCTAGAAGACCCCACGACGCATGGATCATATCCATAGGCAACGAGCTGCTCAACGGGAGAACCGTAAACACCAACGCAACATGGCTTGGGAGAAAACTAACCCTCCTAGGCTACAAGGTCCGCCGCGTCGTGGCCTGCCCCGACACCATGGAGGACATAGTCGAGGTCATCCAGCAGGCACTGAGACACCGGCCAGGAGTAATAATAACTACGGGAGGCCTCGGACCGACCTTCGACGACAAGACCAGCGAGGCTCTCTCCAAGGCCCTGGGGCGGGAGTGGGTTACCAACCATGAAGCCCTGCAGATGGTGAAGGAGAAGTACCAGGCCGCAGGGCTGGAAATGACGGAGCACAGGGTGAAGCTGGCCCGCATGCCTGAGGGTGCCAGGCCTATACCCAACCCCGTCGGCACAGCCCCCGGGATACTGGTGGAGCAGGAGGGGACCTTGATAGCGGCGTTGCCAGGTGTGCCGGGCGAGATGAAGGCCATGTTTGAGGAAACCCTAGAGCCAATACTGGCAGAACGCGGTCCTAAGCTGGTCTACTTAGAGGTGGAGCTGAGGAGCATAGGGGTCCCGGAGTCGTCGGCGGCACCCATCATCGACCGGGTTATGAAGATCTCGCCTAACCTCTACATCAAGAGCCACCCCTCCGGAGGAGAGCTGGACCAGCCCGTACTAACCTTCCAGATCATGGTATCAGCACCCACGAGGGAGGAGGCGGAGGCCATCCTCCAGAAGGCTGTGGAGGAACTGAGGAGGGAGATGGAAGGCCTTGGGGCAAGAATCGAAGAAACTGGTGGAGGAGGCGAAGAAGGAGATACACAAGAACACAGCTAAGCTCCTGGCCGTCGGGGTAGCATTGCTGCTGATAGGTGCACGGCTGGGGACAGCTACACTGCCGGGGAAGATCGTGGTAGCTGCAGGGCTGGCCGTGGGCGCCTCTGCACCCCTAGTAAGCTTCTACCTGGTTTACCGCAAGTATGTTCCCAAGCTCCGCAAGTCTGCTAGGCGCTCCTAACCTTTATTAACAGTGTGAAATAAGGGGTTAGCCAGGTGCGGCTTACATGTCCGGGAAAACCGACCCCGAGGAGCTCAAGAAGAAAGTTGTAGAGGCCCTCAAAGAGGTCTACGACCCCGAAATACCTGTCAACATATACGACCTAGGCCTAGTTTACGAGGTAAAGGTCACAGAGGAGGGAGACGTCTACGTCAAGATGACCATGACGGCCCCTGCCTGCCCGGTAGCATCGTTCCTGGTGCTCCAAGCAGAGTCGGCCATAAAACAAATACCTGGAGTCAGGGAGGTCAAAGTAGACCTGGTCTTCGACCCGCCGTGGAACCCCAAGATGATAAGCCCCGAAGGCCGCGAGATGCTGAAAGCAATGTTCGGCTACGACATTGTTGAGAAATGGATCCAGCAATACGAGGCCATGAGAGGGGCGTAATCCAGCTAAGCCGGAACACCATCTCCCTCAGATCCCCTGGTTCTCAGGGCTAAATTTAATACTGGATGCCTAGGACAAGAACCTTGCAGTTATACGTAGCTCACCGAGGAGGTGTTGCCTATTGGTAATCCAAACCGTGACTGGGTAAGGGAGTTCCTCGTCGAGAAGGCACACCTGTTTCTAGAGGTACTCAGGGCAAATGAGGAGAGAGGCAGGCGCGACGCCGAGGGACTGGCAAGGCTCCTAGCCAGGCACGGGGTCTCGGAGGGCTCCAGACTCTTAGAGCTGGGCTGCGGTAACGGCAGGGTTGCCGTGCCGTTGGCAAAGCTGGGCTACCATGTCACGTGCCTAGACGTGTCACCGGTATTCATAGAGGACGCCGCTAGGCGCGCTAAGGAGGAGGGCGTCGAGGATAGGCTGGAAACCATGGTGGGCGACGCGAGGAGGCTTCTAGACTATGTTGGCGAGGACGAATATAATGCAGTCTACATGGTTTGGACAAGCGTTTTAGGCTACTACTCGAGGGATACCGACTTAGAAGTGCTCAGAGCCGCGAGAAAGGCTGTAAAGGAGAGCGGTCTGCTGGTGATAGCGAACACGGCTAACAGGGACAGAGCCGTGGCCTATAGGGCCCTAACCGGTGGCACGGATACTCCCTATGTCTCGGAGGCGGGCAGATACATTTTGATAGAATATCCGAGGTTCGACCCCGTGAGCTCCACGGTTACAAGTAGGTGGAAGTTCTACACGCGGAGCGGCAGGGACCTCATCTATATAGATGAGGCAGAGTTCACCATTAGGCTATATACTCTGACCGAGCTAGTGGAGATGGCGAGAGAGGCTGGCTGGAAGCTTGAGGCTGCCTACCACGACCTGGAGACCTTCAGAAGCTACATACCAGGGTTAAGCCCCTTTAACGTGGTGTTTAGAACCAGTCAAGACGGGGAAAGGTAAAGGTCAGCGTAACCCATAAGAGATAACTCTTCTTTTCTACATGTCTGGGCGATGATCTGTCCTAGCCAAGCAGGAGCCTCCGACGGCTCTAAGCCGTCGGGGCAGTGGCGACGGGATCACAACCTGAGCCCCGCTGCGGAACTCGTTATATACATGGCTGGTGATCTTGTAGGGTAGCTGGTAGCCGTGAAGCCGAGAAAAATTGGTGGTGGGCTGCTCTTAATACCTGGCAGCCCGTCCACGCTTATCAAACCCCTTGGCGGTAACGCCGTAGTCGTAGATCCAGGATATGGTGAGAACCGTTGCTACGTAATCAGGAATGCGGTTAAGCAGCTAGGTTTGGATGTGGAGGCAGTGATCCTGACCCACGGGCATCCCGACCATATTGCTGAGGCAGGGTGTCTTGACGCTCCCATCTATGCCCACAGGTTTGAGCTGAGCATAGTTGAAAACGGTCTCCTCAGAGAAACGGTAGTGTATGGTGCACGGCTCCCTCGCACCGTGTATGGTATACGTGCAGAGGATCTGAGAGTGTCAGAGACCTTTGAGTGGGGCGAGGAACTATACGGTTTCGAAACCTTGGCCCTGCCCGGCCATTCGCCGGGGCATACAGGGCTCTTGGACCGGGAGGCTCGTACCATATATGTTGGGGATGCCTTCTTCGGCGACAGGCTGATGGACAGGGTGGGCATACCTTTTGCCCCCAGCCATGAAGAGTTTCTAGAATCCATCGAGAAGCTTAGGCCTTTCGTCGGGCAGGGCTACAAGTTCGTGCTCTCCCACGGCCCAATAGTTGACGGTAGGCGGGCGCTGCGGCTCCTCGACCACACTGCTAGCAAGGTGCGGGAAGCCGAGAAGCTAGTAGCGGAGCTGCTTAGCGAAAAACCGCTAAGCCTGCCGAGACTATCGTTCGAAGTGACCAGGAGGCTTTCATCCGCCGAGTCGCCGGGCCCGGAACTCCTGCTTCTGAACGAGGTGACGTTGAAATCCATAGTTTCCAAGCTGGTCAACGAGGGCCTAGCC
>JALURJ010000261.1 GCA_027016915.1 Desulfurococcales archaeon
TGGATAAGGCTTCTAAGCGTGGGGCAGGCCACCCTGCTGGCACGGATACCCCATAGCTGGACCTACATACTCCTCGGCGATATCCTTGACGACGTGTACTCGAAGCTTCTCAGGTACAATCTGATTGCAACTGTTTGTAGGAGGGATAGGTGTGCCACAGAATGTTGAAAGCTTCGTGAGGGAGAAGGAGAGGAGGCTCAGCCAGCTCCGAGAAGAAATTGTGAGAGGGCTTGTAGACAAGGAGGTTGTACCCGTACTCGAGCTTATCAACAGGTCTTTCAAGTACTGCTACACCACCAGCTCTTGCAGCGGGAGAATAGTGATTATAGAGGCCCCGGAGCCCGGAGATAAGCCGGGTGCGCGTCTGCTAGGCAAGTGGCATAGGAAGGTTTCCGGAAAGGAGGTTGCCGAAGCCCTCAAACAGGCCAGATCCAGGATGCTTGTCTGGGCCTCGGCTCAGGGCCCCCTACTCCACGTGGCATGTATGGATTTTGAAAGTGCATCCACCATTCTGAGGACAGGACATCTAGCAGGTTTCAAGCATTCATGCATCCACGTCGCCTATGGCGGGAGGTGGGTTGTGGAGCTGAGAAGCGCTGAGCGTATAGACATACCCATATATTTCCAGGGTAAGCGGGTTGTGGACGACCCGTTGCTGATAGCCGAGGTTCTAAACTATTATCTGGGGCTAGGCAAGTCCAGGATACCGAGGCTGCTCAGAGCCCTGGCGGTAGTCTTGTCCGGAGCTGCAGATCAGAAATAAAAGCGGGGGAGCTACAAGCCATTCAGCGGGATGAAGAATCAGGTGGGCTGATGCGTGATGTGCACCGACCTCACGGACCAGGCGGAGCAAACAGTTTTTACCGGATTCCATACCTTTGAGCAATGCAAAACACGGGGGGAGACCCAGCCGTGAAACTCTATGAGTATGAGGGTAAGCAGCTATTCAGGAAATACGGAATACCCGTGCCGCCGGGCATGGTGGCTTCAAGCATTGAGGAGGCCGTGACAGCCGCCCAGAACCTCGGCCTGCCCGTAGTCTTGAAGGCCCAGGTCCTCGTGGGCGGCAGGGGAAAGGCTGGAGGTATAGTTAAGGCTGAAACACTCGACGAGGTCAGGGCGAAGGCTTCCAGGCTTCTCGGCTCGGAGATCCGCGGTGTTCCCGTGAATAAGCTGTTGGTGGAGAAAGCGGTCAATATAGAGAAGGAGCTCTACCTCTCAATAACCATGGATAGGGTGTCTGCTAGGCCCATAATCCTGGCTTCAGCCATGGGGGGTGTGGACATAGAGGAGATAGCAAAGGAGCACCCCGAAGCAATAGTTAAGCGCCCAATAGACCCCCTGGTCGGCCTGAAGAGCTACGAATCCCGCATAATAGCCTACAAGCTGGGGATATCTAAAGACCACTTCTCCACGTTTGCCAGGCTCCTTCAGGGACTATACAAGCTGTTCGTCGACTACGACGCCGAGCTGGCGGAGATAAACCCCCTGGCCATTACGGACCAGGGTCTTCTTGCGCTGGACTCCAAGGTCATAGTCGACGACAACTCCCTCTACAGGCATGGTGAGCTCTTAACCGGTGAGACGAGGGCGGAGCGCGGCGAGATGACCGAGTACGAGGAGAAGGCAGCCGAGCTTGGATTAGCATACGTGGAGCTCGACGGCAACATAGGGATAATTGGAAACGGCGCTGGCCTCACCATGGCCACCATGGATATGGTATCCTACTACGGCGGCAGGCCGGCAGACTTCCTAGACCTGGGCGGTGCGGCTAGCCACGAGCGCGTCTACAAGGCCACTAAGTTCCTCATGGAGCATCCGGGGGTGGATGTGCTATTCATCAACATATTCGGAGGCATCACCAGGTGCGACGAGGTTGCCAAAGGCATAGTGGAGGCTGTGAAGGAGGTTGGGCTGAAGAAGCCCATGGTTGTGAAGCTGGTGGGAACCAACGAGGAGATCGGCTGGAAGATCCTGGAAGAGGTCGGAATCAAGGTTTTCAAGGACATGGAGGCAGCCGCCCAGCTGGCGGTCAAGCTTGCATCCGGGAAGGAGGGGTGAGAAAGTATGGTCATCCTGGTGGATGAGAACACTAGGGTAATAGTTCAGGGCATAACGGGTAGGCAGGGCAGCTTCCACACCAAGCTAATGCTGGAGTACGGTACCAAGATCGTGGCCGGGGTAACCCCTGGGAAGGGCGGCATGGAGGTTCACGGCATACCTGTCTATAACACCGTCGAGGAGGCCGTCGCAGAGCACCCGGAGGCCAACACGTCGATAATATTCGTCCCCGCAAGGTTCGCTGCCGACGCCGTCTACGAGGCCGTGGATGCGGGCCTTAAACTGGTGGTTGTCATTACGGAGCATATACCGGTCCACGATACGATGAGGTTCGTCAACTATGCCAGGATAAAGGGTGCCCGGGTCGTGGGGCCCAACGGCCCCGGAGTCATAAGTCCAGGCAAAAGCAAGGTCGGAATAATGCCTGGCAACGCCTTCAAACCCGGCAGGATAGGGATAGTATCGAGGAGCGGCACGCTGACCTACGAGATCTCGTCCGCCCTCAGCAGGGCCGGCTACGGGCAGAGCACAGCTGTGGGTGTTGGCGGGGACCCTATAGTTGGCACCAACCCCATAGAGGTGGTCAAGATGTTTGAGGAAGACGACGACACCGACCTCATAGTGCTGATAGGCGAGATTGGCGGCGACATCGAGGAAAGGGTTGCAGACATGGTTGCCAGGGGCGAAATAACTAAGCCCATGGTGGGCTACATAGTTGGCCGGACAGCCCCTCCCGGCAAGAGGATGGGACACGCAGGCGCCATAATATCCATGGGGACCGGGAGGGCAGAGGACAAGGTAAGGG
>JALURJ010000262.1 GCA_027016915.1 Desulfurococcales archaeon
GCGCTGCGGAAAAAGTGGTGGTTTTAGCCGAACCTTATCTTGCCCTTCTTCTTCAGGGACTCGAGGGCTTTTACCACCTCTTCCCGAGAAACGCCTAGAGACTTGGCACAGTGTGCCACGTCCAGGAAACCGTTGTTCTCCCTTATGTAGCGTAGCACCTTCTCCTCAATGTTGCTGGGCGCTCTCACGGGTCTCTGGGGCGCCGGGCCCATAGCCGGTATTTTCAACGTGGTGTTTTCCGCCAGCTTCTCGAGCTGCACCGGTAGCTTGGGGAACCTCTCCTCTATCTTGAGTTCTGCAACGCTCTTGGCCTCCTCCAGTATCTTTATCGTGTCCTCGTTCAGCGTGCCTAGGCTCACGGTATGCTCACTCATGGTGCCTGCCTCGAGTATCACCTCGTTCATAGCCCTGCTGACCTCCTCCAGCCCGTAGGCGACCTCGGGCACTATGCCTGCGACCCACTGCTTCATCCCTTGGAGCAGGCTGGCTAGGGGTGCTAGAGTTGCACCCACCTCGCCCAGCTCCTGCACCGTTTCGAGCCTGAGGGCTATTTTCTCGAGGGCCAGCCTTATGGTGGCCACTGTTTTGGCTATCTTCCTTACCTCTGCCACCTCGCCAGCGTAGATGGCTGCCCGGGCCATGTCCTTGGATATGTACGCTTTAACCGTCTTGTCGAAGAGGTCCCTGCTCCTCTCCTCGAGCCTGTAGAGCAGGGTGTCGAGCTTCCTCTGCTGCTCGTCGAGCAGTATGGCGATCTCGGTCAGCTTCTTCTTAAGGGGGGTCTTCTGCCTGAATATACCTGTAAGTATGTCTGTGATCCTGTCCAGGATCCCCCCACTCTCACCTCCCCATCTGCCCCATGACTCTGCAGCGGACAATACTGGTCACCTCCTAAGCGTGATGAAAGAGGGCTGGGCTAGCCCTCGAGCACCTGCACGATCACCGGCGGCTCCTCGGCCGCAGGCGGCTCCTCTGCCTCGGGCTGCTCCTCCTTGGCCTCGTGTTTGAGCTGGACAGGCTCCTCCTCAAGCTTGATTATTCTCTCCAGCATCTTCTTAGCGTCGTTCTTCTCGTCGAGGTTCTTGTCACGTGCACTCCTCAGGGTCTCGGCCGCCAGCTTGTAGGCCCTCTCGCTCATCTCCCCAGCGATGTAGCTCATCTTGACGGCCGTCAGGGCCTTCTCTATATGTATGGTCTCGTCCTCCAGCTCGCCTATCCTCTTCCTCAGCAGTGCTTTTACCTCCTGGCTCTTGCCCTTAAGCTTGGACATGGTGTGCTCCAGCTTCTTCCTGAACTCCTCGTACGCGTACCTGGGTATCTCGTTCCTGGAGTACAGCTCCTCCAGGGCCTTAGCCCTCTTCTTGGCCCTCTCTATCTGGCGGGCCAGGCTGAGGGCCTCGGTCTTCCACTCGGGCAGCACCACTATGCCGTCAGGGGTTATGTCCACCCTCGCGGCGGATATCGTTTCGAAGCCCAGGTCGCCCTTAGCAACCTCTATGGCAGTTACGGTTCCATCCACCTCGCTGTAAAACCCGACAAGCTTGCCTATAGTTCTCCCGTAGGGGTCCCTAACGGTTTCACCCACGTATTTTTCAATCACGTCAACCTGGAAGGTCTTCACACCCATACACCTCCTCCCAGCTCCTGTAAAGAATGCTTATCAGCCTTTGATGGGTATTTAAGGGTTCGTATCCATTGGTCGACGCCGCTGCCGGTATTGTACACCCAGAGTTTTAAGCGGAGCTGGCGGTAACCCCGCCCAACAGTGGTTAGGCTTGGAGCTGAGCGTCCTAGATGCTGTCAACAGGGCTCTCCGGGCCGACGAGCCCCCGGAGAGGCGGATAGTGCAGCTATACTATATTCTCAAGCTTCTATCGCTGAGCGCCGAGGCTAGGGCGAAGGCTTTGGAGGAGGCGCTGTGGGACCTGGCAGCCGAGTTCTACGCCTCCCAGGTTGCCGGGGAGCCAAGCAGGAAGCTGCTCAGGGAGCTTCAGAGCCTTGCAGCCCAGCACCGCGCCTACCTGCAGGTCAGCGTGGTGTCGGACTGGGCCTCCATCTACATGGAGGAGCCGATAGAGGGGCTTAGGAGAGGTTTCGTGAGGCCGCCCTCCCTCCTGGCAGGCATTTTCTCAAAGCTCCTGGACTCGGTGCCTGAGGAGGCCTCGAGCCTTAGGCTGGAGATTAGGGCGGTCATGCAGTTGGTCTCCGAGCTCGGCTCCGACCAGGCCGAGCCCGGGGTGGTGGAAGAGCTCCTGGAGAAGGCTGAGAGGCTTGCCCGCAGGAGGGTGCCGCCCATAATAGTTCTGGGTCAGAAGCCTGGCTCCACTCATCCCGGGGGTGGTCGTCGCTTTTAACCCTCATCACGCCTATGCTTCTCCAAATACCCTAGCCCTTAAAACGCTACCCCGCCCCTAAGCCTATCCATCGGTGGTGGAGAATGGGGTTAGAGGCAGTAAGCACGGTGTTAGGCTGGTTTGGCAAGGCGTTCTCCTGGTCGGGGCTCAGCGGCCTGTCATTAGCGCTGGTGGCCCTAGGCTTCGCTATACTGTTCGTGGTGGCTGTCGGAGCGGCGGCGTTCCTGCTGGTTAGGATGGTGAAAAACATCTTTAATATGACCGTGGGCCAGTTCATAATGTTCATGGTCGCCGCCGCCTTCCTCATGATAATCGTTGGCGCCGTGCTGCCCTCCTAGCGGCTGCAGGGAAGGCCAGAATCTTTTTGAACAAAATGGTTTTTCAGCCCACCCTTCCCGGGAACACTTCTCCGCCGGGATATACAGCCTCCCCGGCCAGGTCCTCCTCGATCTCGAGGAGCCTGTTATACTTTGCAGTCCTCTCCCCCCTCGCCGGGG
>JALURJ010000263.1 GCA_027016915.1 Desulfurococcales archaeon
CCTTCAAAACTAGGGGTATATACCTTAGAAGGGCTGTGGGTGACGCTACCCCCTCCCTTCGGTAGGCCAGCATGCCGGCCACGCCGTTTATGTAGGCCGCAACCTCGGCTGCCTCCCTCACGTTACCCACCCTACATGCTAGAGCAGCCGCAAGGCCTGCCAACACGTCCCCGGTGCCGCCAATGCTCATCTCGGGAACCCCTGTCTCGTTAAGCCTCGGCCGCCTCCCCCCTCCCGCTATAACGTCGACCCAGCCTTTAAGCAGCACCACGGAGCCGTACTTCTCGGCTATCTTCTCTGCAGCCTCTAAGCGTTGGTTAAGCTCATCCTCGATCTCCTCGCCCAGCAGCTGTATTGCTTCGCCGAGGTGGGGTGTGAGTATGAAGTTTGATGTAAGTTTCAATTCCTCCTGGCCTACCACCTTTAAGGCATCTGCATCGAGTACCACAGGTTTGCCCAGCTTTGCCAGCTCCTGGATTAGGTCTGCCACCGCCTCTGCCGTCTCCCTAGCCAAACCCACGCCCGGGCCCACCACCACGGCGTCGGCGCGGCTCGCCGCCCTAACCACAATGCCGACATGCCTCTCCTCTATAATGTCTCCATCAAGAGGCGTTACTATGACTTCAGGGCTAAACCTGTGCATCGCCACGGGGCGGGGCGTGTATAGGTAAGCTAGATCCGCTCCCCCCGCTAGGACCGCCTGGGCGGAAAGCCACGGCGCCCCAACATAGCTAGCAGAGCCACCCACCACGAGTACACGGCCACCCATGCCTTTATGCGCCGTCCGGGGCCTCCTGGGTACGCGAGCCACAACGTCACCTGGACCCACATGGCTCCACGCCTTGGACGGCATCCCTATGTTGGCCACCACCAGCCTACCAACATACATCTTAGCCTTCTCCGAGAGGAGGCCTCGTTTCGCAGCATGCATGGTAACCGTTATGTCGGCCTTGAACACCGTGCCGAGGATCTCGCCAGAGTCGGGGTCCACGCCTGTCGGCAGGTCTATAGCCACCTTTAACCCCTCAGCAGCATTAGCTTCCTCCACAGCCCCCCTCACAGGGTCCCTCAGCTCCCCCTTTACGCCGGTCCCAAGCATCGCGTCTATGATGGCGTCAAACTCCCCACCCAGGGAGCCCCTCCACCTAGCCAGCTCGACGCCCACGGCGGACGAGAGTATAGCCAGGTTCCTAGCAGCGTCGGGGTGCTTCACGGTTTCAGGCGGGTAGAGCAGGTAAACCTTTACATCGAAGCCACGGGCCGCGAGGTGGCGGGCGGCCACAAATCCGTCTCCAGCCTTGCCGCCCTTACCGGCTATTATGGCCACCCTCCTCCCTGGGGCTTCGCCAAGCCCCTCCTCCACGATGCGAGCCACATTGGCACCAGCGTTCTCCATGAGTATCAGTGTAGGTACCCCTAGGGCCTCAGAGTTGATCTCGTAAGCACGCATGTCCCTCGTCGAAACAGCCTCCAGCTCCAACTCCTGCTACCCGTCTATACTAATGGGGGCAAGCCTTTAAGTACAATCCTGGGCCGACAACAAGCTATATGCCTAGGGGATAGTTGTGGCTAGAGCTGTTTTCCGGGGCTTATGCCCCAACTGCGGGGGACCCATCTCCTCTGAGCGTCTCTCCCTCGGGCTCCCCTGTTCCTCATGCTTACCCCAGGCACCAAACCTCCCCCCGGAAGCTTCTCGCAGCACCGTGGTCAAGGTTGTGGGGGAGAGACTGGCTGAAAGCGGTAACCTGAAGGCGTATTGGCGTCTCCTCGACGTGGAGGAGAGCTTATCCCGCTTCGGAGACTTCTTCGAGAAGGCAACAGGCTTCAGGCTCTGGAGTGCGCAGAGAACCTGGGCGAGACGACTACTGCTTGGCGAAAGCTTCGCCATCATAGCCCCCACGGGTGTGGGCAAGTCGACGCTCCTCACTGTATACGCGCTCTACAGGGCCAGCAAGGGTGAGCGCGTCTATTTTCTCACCCCCACCGAGAGCCTGGCCAAGCAGACCGTTTCCAAGATCAGGGAGCTGGCAGAAAAACTGGACGTCCAGGTCAAGCTGGCCTACTTTTACTCCTCCCTAAAGCCTGCCGAGAAGGCCCGGCAGCTCGCAGCCATAGAGGCGGGCGACTTCGACGTGCTTGTAACAACGTCCTCGTTCCTCTCGAGGAGGTTCAGGCTTGTCGAGGGGTTCAGGTTCCACCTTGTAGAGGTCGACGACGTCGACTCGCTGCTTAAAAGCTCCAAAAACATAGAAAGAGTGCTCCAACTCCTAGGGTTCACCGAGGAGGTCATAGATAAGGCGCAGAAGCTCGTCATAACGAAGATAAACTACATGAAGAGCAAGCTGGCCGGCGATGAGGAGAGGACCTCAAAGCTTCTAGAGGACATGAGGAGCCTGTCAACCGAGATCCGGGACTTCCTAAACTCCACCAAGGTGGGCCAGCTTGTAGTAGCAAGCGCCACCGGCAGGGCTGGAGGCCTCAAAGCCAAAATTTTCAGGGAACTCCTAGGCTTCGAGGCTGGTGGGATCCACGAATACATGAGGAAGGTCGACGTCGCGGCAGCCAAGCTTAGAGGGCTCGACGACGTGGTCAAGATAGTTAAGGATATGGGTCCAGGCGGGCTGGTGTTCGTCGCCAGGGATCTGGGCAAGGATACTGCCAAGAAGGTTGTACAACTCCTCAGGGACAACGGCGTGAAGACGCAACTAGCGCTCTCTGGGAGGAAGTTTCTGGAGAAGTTCGCCAGAGGAGACCTCGACGTCCTGGTGGGCGTTGCAACATACTACGGGGTGATAGTTAGGGGCATCGACATGCCGGAGAAGGTCAGGTACACGGTTTTCGTG